>JAJRYI010000385.1 GCA_024275815.1 Actinomycetes bacterium
CACACCCGGTGACATCGGCAACGCCGCGCTGTTCTTCGCTGCCGATGAGTCGTCGTACGTCACGGGACAGACGCTCTACGTGTGTGGCGGCAGAAGTCTCGGCGCTGGTTGATGGATAGGACGTCACCATGGGCATGACCCAGGCCGAGAAGATCCTTGCACGCGCCTCTGGCAGGGAGACCGTCACAGCAGGCGAGTTCGTCGTCGGGGAGATCGACCTCGCGTTGCTCCACGACATCTTCGCAGCAGGTGTGTTCGACATGCTTGTCGACGTCGGGGTCGACGACGTCTTCGATCCGGGCAAGACCGTCGTCGTGGTCGACCACCTGGTTCCGGCTCCATCAGCGGAAGCTGCGGCGATCCATCAACGGATCCGTGACCACGTTGCCCGCCTCGGCATCGAGTCTTTCTACGACTCAGGCCAGGGGATCTGTCATCAACTGCTCCCCGAGAACGGGCACATCCGGCCCGGGGCGCTCGTCGTTGGGACGGACTCGCACACGACGACCTATGGTGCACTCGGTGCCGGGGGAACCGGGATCGGCACGTCGGACATGGTCTACGCCCTTGCAACGGGACGGCTCTGGTTCCGGGTACCTGAGACGATTCGGTTCGTCTTCAGCGGTGAGCTCCAGCCGAGCGTCACCTGGAAGGACGTCATCTTGTACCTCGCCGGGCGGTTCGGTGCAGACGCTGCGCAGTACAAAGCGATGGAGTTCGGTGGCGACGGTGCATCGCGTGCCGACATGTCCAGCCGACTGACCGTGTCCAACATGGCGGTCGAGATGGGGGCCAAGTTCGGCTTGTTCGCTGCAGACGAAGTGACCGATGCCTACCTCCTCGATCACGGAGGAGTCGGCTGTGACCCGTTCGGTCCCGACGACGACGCTGTATATGAGGCGGTGCACGAGATCTCTCTGGCCGATCTTGCTCCCCAGATAGCGATGCCGAGCGAGGTCGACAACGTCTCCCCGGTAGGCGACGCGGCGGGCCTTGCCATCAACCAAGCGTTCCTCGGATCGTGCACGAACGGGCGCATCGAAGATCTACGGGCTGCTGCCGAGGTGCTCGAAGGCCGCCACATCGCCCCCGGTGTGCGCCTGCTGGTCGTGCCCGCCTCACGCAGCGTCATGAAGGAAGCCATGGACACCGGTGTCCTGGCAACCCTCGTCGATGCAGGAGCGTCGGTGCTTGCACCTGGCTGCGGGCCGTGCTTCGGTGGCCACGGCGGCCTCATGGGGCCGGGGGAGCGCTGCATCGGCACACACAACCGCAACTTCATAGGCCGGATGGGGAGTGCTGAGGCTGAGATCTTCCTCGCGTCCCCTGCAACGGTTGCCGCCTCGGCGCTCATGGGAGTGATCGCCGACCCACGAGAGGTAGAGGTCAAAGATGCCTGACGAGACCATGGTCGGCCGGGTGTGGAAGTTCGACAACGACATCAGCACAGATGTGCTGTCGCCGGGACAGTACGCCGTGGCCCCCCTCGAGGTGCGAAAGCTCCACGTTCTCGAGTCGGTGAACCCGTCCTTCGCGCAGGAGTGCCAGCCCGGTGACATCGTGATATCGGGCACGAACTTCGGTTGCGGGTCATCTCGGGAGACGGCACCCGAGAACCTCAAAGCGGTCGGTGTCGCCTGTGTGGTCGCCGAGTCGCTTGCACGGATCTTCATGAGGAACGCCGTGGCGGTCGGGTTGCCGGTGATCGTCTGTGTGGGGGTCCACGATGCTTTCGAGGACGGGCACGAGATCGAGGTCGATCTTGCAACGGGACGCGTGCGTAACGTCACCACAGGCGTCGAACTCCAGGGTGATTCGCTCCCCGAAGAGATGCGTGGGATACTCGCTGCAGGAGGGATCCTGGAGGTTCTGCGAGCTCAAGGCGGTAGGGGAACCTGACGGATACCCCTTGACGCATCTCTCTGTGCGTCCGTACAGTTCGGGGCACCCATGGCCAGTGTCACAGCGATCGAACCAGGAATCGAAGGATCTCTCGTCGCGCTCCTCGACGTGATGGGGAGAACCGCGGACGCGATGGTCGCGATCGGTCCGGATCTCCGTGTCATCGCGTGGAACGATGCAGCCACGGACCTGCTGGGGTACGCGCCGAACGAGGCACTCGGCCGGCCGTGCCATGAGATCCTCTGCTGGCGGGACCGCTGCGGTGATTCCGTGTGCGAGGGCGTGTGCCCGGCATCCGAGATCGGCGGCGACGACGAGGTGATCGGCACGAAAGAGGTACTCGGCAAGTCTGCGTCCGGGGCCACGCTGTGGTTGAGTGCATCGACCATCGTCCCCCCGATCGAGATGCGGGACGAGTGCCGTCTCGTGCATCTCATCAGGGAGGTCTCGTTCCCTCCCGAACTCGAACGACTCGTCGTCGAGCGCCTCGGCGGGCGTTTACCAGCGACGGTCGGGGCCAACGAGCATCTTGCAGTGCTCACCCCACGCGAACGTGACGTCCTCGGGCTGCTCACCGAAGGTCTCGACGGCTCGGCGATCGCAGAGCAGCTGTACCTGTCGCCTGCAACGGTGCGCAACCACATCCAACACATCTTGACGAAACTCGGTGTGCACAGCCGCGTCGAAGCGGTGGCGTTCGCCCTGCGTCGGACCTAGCACCCCGGCTCAGCCGCGTCCCAGGATCCCTGCTGCGAGATCCTCGAGTTCCTCTTTGGATCGTCCCTCGAAGCGACGACTACAGGTTGCGTCGTACTGCGCACATAGATCCTTGCACTCGGGACCCACGATCATCCCGTCGGCCATGTTGAAGAGAACGTCGTTCTCCTTGCCGATGTGCGCGGTGATCAGCCCGATGAACCCCTCTGCACCGTCTCTCAACGCCGTGTTCGCCTCATCGTCCCCGGTGCGAGCGCCATCGATCGACGCTGCCATTGCACGGACGAAGACCCGTCCCTGTTCATGCTCGTAGAGCATCACCGCGATCGGTCCCGAGTCTTGAGGGAGGCCCGCCTTGATGAGTTCCGGGAACAGCAGATCCTCCTCCTTGCCGTGGTGGCACGCGTCGGCGAAGAGTTGGAAGAAGGTGATGCACTGCTCGACGGTGTCGTAGTTCAGTGGTATCCCGTTCGACTCATCGTCGAGCATTCGCCCGAGCCTATGGGCGACCTCGAGGATGAGACGGTGCTCGTCTCGCAGCACACCCGTTGAAGTGGTTTCATGTCCGTTGTCCATGTTCGACAACGTAGCACGGTGTCAGGCCGTGAGTTCGCCAACCGGGTGATGGCGATCGTGGCGTCTCGAGCGAATCGAGGGCGGTCCTGGATGATGTCCTACACTCGCCTGCGTGGCACGTTGGTTCGTTCTCGGCGCAGCGATCGCTCTGGTTGCAGCCGCGTGTGCGTCGCCAGACACGCCATCTCCCCCAGCGACGGTTCCGGTCACTTCACCGATCAACGACGTGTGGAGCCCGACGGCAGACCCGTGCGTCACCGCTGGTGCGTCGGCTTCGTGCCCCCTCGAGGGATACCCCGAGCGCCCCTACGAGGTGTTCGTCCCTGCCTCGTACCGCCCCGACGAGCCGATCCCGGTCATCGTGGCGTTCCACGGTGGCGGAGGATCATCGCAGAGTGCGATGACGATGAGTTGTCCGAACGGCGACGTCGAAGATCCCGGGTGCCTCCACGGTGTTGGGGACCGAGAAGGATTCGTGACCGTCTATCCGAACGGCACGGGCTTTCTTCCCCTCAAGAGGCTCCGCACCTGGAACGCTGGGGGAGGGTCCGACGGATGGAACTGTGCTTCTGGAAAGGCGTGCGAGCGGAACATCGATGACGTCGCGTACGTTGGTCGGGTGATCGAGAGCCTGGGAGAGTGGCTCAACATCGACCGGAGCCGGATCTACGCCACGGGCCTGTCCAACGGTGCGGCGTTCAGCCACCGGCTCGCCTGTGAACGATCCGGGACGTTCGCTGCGATCGCAGCCGTTGCTGGATCCAATCAGTTCTCCACCGGTTCGCCGTGCGAACCGGAACGTCCCGTGGCGGTGATGCAGGTTCACGGTACCGACGACCCGTGCTGGGGGTACGAGACATCTGATGCTCGCTGCATCGGCAACGCCGGAGTCAAGCTCGGTGCGCTCGAGAGTGTCACAGGATGGGCGAAGAGGAACGACTGCAGTGACGAACCACAGGTTGGCGACCTTCCCGATCCCCTCGATGACGCAGCACGTACGATCGCTACCAGGTGGACGGGTTGTGCCGGGGGAGTCGAAGTGGTGCTGCTCACGGTTCAGGGAGGTGGGCACACCTGGCCGAGCGGGAGCCCCGCGCTATCACCGGACCGGGTGGGACGCGTGACCGGCGACTGGGGAAGCGAGGAGCTATGGGCGTTTCTCAGCAGGTTCGCTCTCGGAGAGACCAGCCGGTGAAACGTCTTCGAAGCCCCGTCAGAGGGCGGTATCGGGCGGATCCTGATCCGGCTGGGACCCCCACCACATCGTGAGCTGTGGGAACGCGAACTCGATGTCGTTCGCACGCATGGCTTCGGCGATCGAGAGCGCAGAAGCGTGGATGGCGGCACGTTCGTCGAGGACGCCCGGCAGGTGCCAGAACCTCGCGACGATCGTGATGCCCGAGTCATCGAACGACGCGACCTGGACGACCGGTGCAGGGTCGTCGACAACACCGTCGGCGGAGCACAGTGCGTCGTCGATCACCGACGTTGCGAATGCGAGGTCGGTGCCGTAGATCACACTCACATCGAGTCTCGACATCCGGTGTTCATGTTTCGTGAGGTTCGTTATCGGGTTCCTCAGCACCATCGCGTTGGGTACGAGAACCTGTCGTCCATCGATCGTGTCGATGACCACCACTCTCGAGTTCACCTCACGCACGTGTCCCGTGACATCACCCGTCACTATCTGGTCGCCGGGCACGAAGGGGGTCCTTGCCTGGAGGGTGACGCCTGCACCGAAGTTCTCGAGCAGAACCCGGCCGCTGACGACCCCGACGACTCCGAGCATCAAGATCGCGAGCCAGATCGGCGCGAGGTTGAACCCGACGAGCGACAGAGCGATGATGACAGAGAGCGAGACCACGGTCCACAAGACGACTGTGCCGAAGAGGTCGATGAGGTTCGGAGCCAACCCCGAGCGCTTCCCGTATCGGCGAATCAGAACACGGCTCAGCCGGCCGACGATCACCCCGGCGACGACGGACACAACGGCGAAGAAGGGGTCCCAGGGACTCACCGTGGACACGTCGATGAGTTCATCGATCTGTCCGATGTCTACCAACTGAGCGAACGGCATGTTTCCTCCGAGCGGGAGCATGGTGCACCGGCACCCGAAACGCTATCAGCCTTCGGCGCTCAGGTGCCGATCGTCTCGTCGAGCGCTGTGAGCACCTCGTCGAGCGGCGGATAGTCCGCAATCCCGGTACCTCGATAGAGGTACGTGAGGGAACCCGCTGCGTCGAGCACCATGATGGCGGGCAATGTGGCGTAGCTCTGGGTGACTTTTCCCTGGCGACGGTGACGTGTCAACGCCGAGAGGTACTTCCACCACGCTGTGAAGTCGAAGAGGAACTCCCACAGGGACTGTTCGCCGAGTTCGAGCCGCTCGGACAGGGTGTGATCGCGGTCGAGGTAGAGGTCGAAGGGGATCGACGTCTCCATCAGGTGGGTGGCCTGGTAGTCGGCTGCTGGAGCTACGCCGATGACGTCACCGCCCCGCTCGACGATGTCTGGATGGGCTGTCGCCAACTGCGCCAGCATGTCGAGGCACCCCGCTCAGCCGTAGTACCTCGCGAGGATGACGATGGTGGGCACCTCGATGCGGTTTCGCAGCACGACGGTGTCACGGTCCGGCGTCGTGAGAGCGATGTCTGCAATCGACGTCGACGGGGGCGACTGGGCCACTGGCACTCACACCACCTCGGCTTCGGGTCCCTCGAACTTCCAGTGTGCACGGGACTCGCGGGCCTTGTCGACGTCGACCATTGCAAGGAGGATCAACCCGACGATGAAGAAAGCTGCGACGGACAGGATCGCTGCTCTCCCGGATCCGGTGGCGGCGCTCACCGCACCGAACACGAGTGGCCCGATCCCCGAAAGCTTGGAGAACACCGAGTAGAAGCCGAAGAACTCGGCGGAGGCTTCTTCAGGGATCATCGTCCCGTAGAGGCTGCGTGAGAGCGCCTGGACACCGCCGAGTACGAACCCGACGACCGATGCCAGGGCGAGGAAGCCTGCCGCCGAGCCCTCAGGGATGAAGTACGCCCCCGCGGCGATACCCGTCCACACCACGAGTGACACCATGACCGCTGCCTTCGGGCCGATCGCTTTGGCGAGGGTGCCGAACATCAGGGCACCGAAGAACGCCACGAACTGAACGATCAAGAACGCAAGGGCGATCGTCTGGAGATCCAGGTTCAACGTGTCTTCGGCGTAGGGACCCGACACCGCAATGACCGTCCCCGTGCCCGAGTTGTAGATGATGAAGGCGATCACGAACAAGAGCAACTGCGGGAACTTCCCGAGCTTCTTCATCGTACTGATCGTGCGTTCGAAGCCGATCGATGCGTACGTCGCCAGGCTGCGTCGCTCGCTTTGCCCGTCGGGATCGTCGGGGAGGCGGGACAGCGAGAAGAGCGAGAAGGCGACCCACCAGACGCCTGAGCCGAAGATCGCGATACGAGCAGCGAGCGTCTCGGTGAGCGCCGCTCCGGGTTGGTCCGAAGAGAGAAAGATGAGGACGAACGCCCCGAGCAGGTACAGGCCGCCGCCGAGGTACCCGAGAGCGAACCCCTTCGAAGAGACCTTGTCGATCGTGTCGTCACTCGAGATGTCGGTGAGGAAGCCGTCGTAGAACACGTTGGCTGCCACGAAGCCGAACTGGCTCACGATCAGCGTCAGGAGGAACAACGGCACCCAACCTTCAGGGATGAAGGGGATGATCAGTGTGAAGAACGCTCCGAGGAACGCGAAGTTTCGCAGGAACCGCTTCTTGGCGTCGGCGAAGTCGGCGATCGCTCCAAGAATGGGCATGGCGAGGAGCAGCACGATGGACCCGAGCCCGACGAGGATGGAGAAGAGGGCCTCGCCCGAGAGGCCCCAGTAGGTGTCCCCGGTCATGATCGACCCTGTGAAGAACGCTCCGATCACGGCCCCGAAGATCGTGATGTAGGCGGAGTTCGCCCAGTCGTACATCGCCCATCCGAAGATGGTGCGTTTGTCATTGCGCACGGTCATGGCTGCGGCTTCCTGGTCGGCATCGGGACGTCAAAGTAGCACGATGGAGCTGGCCGGGAGTGACGGGCACCACCGACGCGACAGAGGAGCCACCCGCAGGTGGCTCCTCTGTGTGTAAGTCTGCTCGGGTGGTCCCGAGACGAGGTGATGATGTCAGACGCGGACACGATCCTTGAGGCCCTTGGCGGCCTTGAATGCAGGGACCGTCGCGGCGGCGATCTGAATCGCTTCGCCCGTGGCCGGGTTCCGTCCTGCGCGAGCCTTGCGGTGACGGGTCTCGAACTTGCCGAAGCCTGCGATGGCTACATCGCGGCCCGCATCGAGCTCGACGGCGATGATGCCGTGGCCCGGTTCCGTGCTGAAGATCGCGTCGATGACCTCGGCGGCCTTCGCCTGTGAGATATCGGTCTTCTTGGCAAGCTTCTTCGCCATTTCGCTCTTGTTCACGCCAGACTCCTTTGCGTTGCGTGTACGGGCGCCCAGCGGCTCCGTCGTCGACTGAGAATACGCCGATGATGACGCGAATCGTGGGATATCGCTCGATGGACGCAAGATCTTGGCCCATAGGCAGCCACGCCCCACCAATTCACAGCGATCCCCGGTAGCCTCCTGGCGTGCCACGATTCCGCAGAACCCGAACGATCCTCGTCACTCTCACCGCCGTTGTTGCGCTCATCGCCGCGGCGTGTACGGGCTCGGGGGAAGCCACACCGTCGACGCAGGATCCCTCGACGACCGTCTCGACATCCGTGGAGGACACGACGACCACCGAGGCTCCGCTCACGTCGGTACCGGCATCGGCGATTCCCGGGACCAACTCGCCGACGATCTCGGACGAGGTCGCTACCGCGATGCGCGAAGACATCGGTGTCCTGATGCTCGACGCAGAGGAGTCGCGTGGCCTGCCCTTCCTATCGGTCCCGACGGTGACCATCCTCGACATGGACGAGTTCACTGCAAGGGTCAACGAGGAGATCGCCACGGAGGTTTCGCCGGAGGAGGTCGCGAACGACGAGGCGCTGCTCAAGCTGCTCGGGATGCTCGATGACGACGTCGATCTCAGCTCGTTGCTGATCGATCTGTACACCGAGCAGGTCGCAGGTTTCTACGACCCCGATGCCAAGGAACTCGTCGTACCCGTTTCGGTCGACGGCATGACCGTGCTCCAGAAGGTCACGATCGTCCATGAGCTCGTACACGCACTCACCGATCAGCACTTCGACTTCAACGACGAGTACGAGCGTCTCCTCGAAGAGGGCAACGGCGACGATGCCTCCGGCGTCCTGGCACTCGTCGAAGGCGACGCGACGTATCAGCAGTTCCTGTACGTCGAGACGCTCAGCCCGTTCGACGCCGCGCAAGCAGCCGTCGAGCTTCTCTCGTTCGACACGACGATGATCGATTCGGTCCCCAACTGGATGCGACAGGACCTCGGATTCCCGTACGAGCACGGCCTCACGTTCGTCGGCCAGCTCGTCGAGACCGGTGGCCTCAAAGAGCTCGATGAGGCGTATCAGAACCTGCCGAACACGTCGGAGCAGATCCTCGATCCGAACAAGTACCTTCGCAAGGAACAGCCAGACCCGTTACCGCCTCTGACGGTCACTCTCGACGGATGGGAGCTTGCCGATGAGGCCACCTTCGGCGAGTGGGGCATCCGCCTCCTCCTGAGTGATGCCGTCCCGCCCGGGGCCGCTACACAGGCTGCGTCCGGATGGGGCAACGACTCGTACCGCCAGTTCGTTCGGGGAGACGACACCGCAATGGCGTGGGTGTACCTAGGAGAGACGGAACAGGACGCCAAGGACCTCGTGGATGCTCTGATCGTCCATGTGCGCGGTGGTATGGGGGCCAGCGGCGGCCGGGAGTCTGGCGGCGGTCTGCTCTTCGACGGTGGCGATCCATGGGTGTTCGTCGATCGCGTCGACGACATGATCTACATGGTGGTCTCGAGCGACGCGGCGGCTGGAGCCGATCTGCGTGAGCAGTTGGGGTTGTAAACGGCGTTCACCGTTCACAGACCTCTGGACATTCGTGACGACGCGTCGTACACCTGTGAGATGAAACGAGACGGCGTCGGGAACGAGAGGTCGGGTCAGCCGCGGCCCGCGTTGGGCTTGCGGCCGTGGTTCGCCTTCGAGCGGCGAGCGCGGAGTTTACGTCGTTTTGCCTTAGCCATAGTGGGGGAAGCGTACCAGTGAGCAGGGCGTACCGTCGAATAGTCCTCCACCATCGGTCCTGGCACCTCGATGGGGTGATCGTTGCTCTATCACCGAGGGAACGCAGGCTTGGAATGTGTCTCCCCGACTGTCGAGCCGTCCTGATGCGAACGTCATCGATCCAGACGATCACGATGCGCCGCCCCATCAGGGTCTGTGAGATCGACGATGACGGGCGCGTCGTTGCGGTGCGTCTCGTCCCTCCCTCGAGGGTGGTCCGATACCGGTCGCGCCGATGGATCCTCGAGATGGAATCGGGTGTCGCGGCACCATCGGTCGGGATGGCGCTGCGTGCTCTACCATCACCGATCGATGCCGGGAACACTGACACTGTGTGGGACACCGATCGGGAACCTCGCCGATCTCTCCGAGCGCGCCGCTGAGACACTGCGCTCGGCCGACCTGATCTTCGCTGAAGACACACGGCGAACCGGGCGGCTCCTGCAGCACCTCGGCGTGACCGTCCCGATGAAGAGCTTCTTTGCAGGCAACGAGAAGGCTCGACTCGACCTGCTCCGTCGGGAACTCGAAGGTGGGTCATCGGTCGTTCTCGTATCCGACGCAGGGATGCCCGTCGTGTCGGACCCAGGAGCGTCGGCCGTCGAGGTCGCCGTCGACGTCGGTGCAGCAGTCCACGTCGTCCCGGGCCCGAGCGCGGTCGTCACCGCCCTGGCGGTGTCGGGCTTCGACGGTGACCGTTTCGTGTTCGACGGTTTCCTCCCGCGCAAGGGTGGGGCGCGTACCGCAGCGATCGAACGGGCCGCTGTGGAACAGCGCACGCTCGTGTTGTTCGCTGCACCGTCACGGGTAGCTGGTGACCTCGCCGATCTCGCTGCAGTCGATCCGGAACGCCGCGTCGTCGTCACGCGTGAACTCACGAAGATGTACGAGGAGGTCTGGCGCGGATCGCTCGGCGAAGCAGCAGATCACTGGTCGACGCACGGCACCGCGAAAGGTGAGTTCACGCTCGTCATCGAAGGTGCACCGCAGCGGGCCATCTCGATCGATGATGCGCTCATTGCCGTGTCGGACCTCATCGCCGGGGGATCTTCAACCTCCGACGCGGTGCGCAGCGTTGCCACCGATCTCGGTGTGAGCCGTAGAGTGCTCTATGAACGTGTCCTGAACGAGGACTCCTAGATCGCTGCGAGCTTCTCCCTGCACGCAGCACACACGCCGCGTCCCTTGAAATCCTCGAGTCCGTCCGCGCTGTTGCAGAACGTACATGTGGCTTCCAACTTGCGAAGAACTATCCCACCGTTCTCCACCGTTATCGCCAAAGCATCCCCCTCATGGATATTGAACAGGCGGCGGGTCTCCGCCGGAACGACGACCCTCCCGAGGTCGTCGATCTTCCTGACCATGAGTGTGTCCACTGGGAACCTCCGTTAGTTTCAGCCGGTGTGCTCACCGGGGCCGCAATAGTACAGCGGGGTACTTCCAACACGTTCGAGTATCCGGCGACACCCACCTTGCCTGTACCATCGTCCCCATGACTGAACATGAACCCGTCAAGGTCCTCGTCGCCGTTGCATGGCCGTACGCGCAGGGTCCGCTCCATCTCGGCCATCTCGCCGGTGCGTACCTTCCAGCAGACATCTTCGCCAGGTACCGCAGGTCGGTCGGCGACGATGTCCTGATGGTCTCGGGCTCCGACGTTCACGGAACCCCGATCACCGTCAAAGCCGACGAGATGGGTGTCACACCCGAAGAGATCGTGAACAAGTACCACCCCGAGTTCCTCACCTACTGGAAGGACCTCGATTTCTCCTGGGACCTGTTCACGACGACCGGCACGGACACGCACAGACGCGTCGTGCAGGAGTTCTTCCTGCGGCTCCTCGACAACGGGTACCTCTACCCGCACACGACGGAACAGTTCTACGACGAGCAGGAACGCCGGTTCCTCCCCGATCGCTACGTCGAAGGGACCTGCCCGCACTGTGGCTACGGAGATGCGCGGGGCGACCAGTGTGACAACTGTGGGAAGACGCTCGATCCGATCGACCTCATCGACCCCCGCTCGAAGTTCTCCGGGACGACGCCGGTACTCAGGGAGACGGAGCACTACTACTGGCGTCTCAGTGCTCTCAACGACGATCTCCTCGCATGGCTCGAGACGCGTCAAGGGTGGCGGCCACACGTGATCAACTTCGCCAAAGGCATGGTCACCGAAGGACTTCACGACCGTGCGTTCACCCGTGACCTCGACTGGGGTATCCCCCTCCCCGTCGACGACATCGGCCCGGGCAAGTCGATCTACGTGTGGTGGGAGGCCGTGATGGGGTACCTCTCCGCACCCCAGGAGTGGGCAGAGATCCAGGGAACTCCCGATGCATGGAAGGCGTGGTGGGAGGATCCGACGGCGGAGTCCTACTACTTCGTCGGGAAGGACAACATCCCGTTCCACGCCATCTACTGGCCGGCGTTGATCCTCGGCCATGGTGGCCTCAACATGCCGACCAACGTCCCCGCCAACCAGTACGTCACGTTCGGTGGAGACAAGGTGTCCAAATCCCGGGGCATCGGCCGGACGCTGGGCTGGTACCTCGATCGCTTCGAATCCGATGCGTTGCGATACGCGATCGCCCGATCCCTTCCCGAGTCGAACGACACCGATCTCTCCGACGATCAGATCGTG
>JAJRYI010000386.1 GCA_024275815.1 Actinomycetes bacterium
CTGTGCATCCCCGTACCGAAGGTCGGTTCGCTCTTCACGCCGACGGCCAGGTCGAGTACCGCGAGATGCAGGAACTCGCCGACAGCTGACCGGAGCTCACCGGTCGTTCGCTTGCAGCGCCCACCTTCCGTAGGCTCCCCCTCGACGCAGGAAAGTCTTAGTTGGGAGCAGCACATGTTCGGCTTCATTGGAACGATCATCGGGGCGATCTTCGTGGGTGGGATCGTCGGATCACTCGCACGTTTGCTTCTGCCGGGAAAACAGAAGATGGGCTTTGGAGCGACGCTGAGTATCGGGTTCGTGGCTGCGCTGATCGGCGGACTGGTCGCACAGTGGCTGGGCGTCGGTTCGACCTCGGGGATCGATTGGATCAAGCTCGCTATCCAGGTCGGTCTCGCCGTCGTCGGCGTCGGTTTCTACTCGGGCTGGTTCTTCAAGCGGTAGCGAGCGCACCGCGTCGAGATTCTCGACACGAACTACGACAGTTCGTACACCGCAATGTGTGGTTCGCTGAGGCTGCCGATGAAGAGCCGTCCGTCGTGATACCGCGCAGACGTGGTGATCGAGACGCGACCGGACGTGTCCTGCAGGTTGTGAACGAGTTTCCCTGTGGTGTCGTACCCGAGAACGATCCCGTGCTTGACCGGCTTGGGTTTGAGTGACTCGGGCATCTTGTATGACAGCTTGCGCATCCACGGCCGTGGCAGCATGAGGTCGATGATCGACTGGCGGGGTGAGGCCATCGATACCCACAGGATCCCATCTGAGAACGTGAGGTTGTCCGGGAACCCTGCCAGGTTGTCGAGGAACAGTTCTGTGGTTCCGGCTTGGTCCCCTGTCAACCAGTGGCGGTGAACGCGGTACGTTCCGGTTTCGGCGACGAACAGGGAGCTCTCTGCATCGTCGAGTGCGACTCCGTTGGCGAAGTGGAGGCCGTCGTGGATCAGCTCGAGCGATCCGTCCGACGTGACCTTGAACACTCGTCCCGTCGGTTGGCCCTCGAGGAGGTCCGCGACGTACTCGTGGATGCCCCATCGAGTGGAGGTGTCTGAGAAGTAGATCGTACCGTCCGAAGCGACTGCGGCGTTGTTCGTGAAGATGAAGTCATCGCCTTCGAACCCTCTGACGAGTGTCGTGACTTCTCCGGTGACGGTCACCCGTTGCAGGCCGAGGTCGGCGTTGCAGACGACCATCACTCCGTCGTCGAGCCACTCGATGCCGAGCGGCCGCCCGCCTGCGTTGGCGATCTCTTCGATGGGGGTACCGTCGCGGACCCGGACGATACGCCCATCCTCGAGGCCCCCAATGGCAGACCCATCGGAGTCGACGATGACGTCTTCAGGCCCGACACCTCCTACCGGCCACAGAGCTGCAGTGGCGAGCGTGGTGTTCTTCTCGAGATCACCGGTCAAGGGTGGAGGGGGCGAGGGTGTCCATGCAACGGGTTCAAAGCTGGTCATGCGTTCACTCTACGGCAGCAAACCGAGCGATGCCGGTTCGGCGGCTGCTACCGGGAAACGTGATGTCGACGAAGCCGTAGAGTGACACCGTACGCGAGTAGGAGCATCCATGCCCACACCACATATCTCAGCAGCAGAGTCAGATATCGCAGAAGCGGTCCTGCTTCCAGGAGACCCGCTGAGAGCCAAGTTCATCGCCGAGACGTTCTTCGATGATGCACGCGAGGTGACATCGGTTCGTAACATGCTCGGATACACCGGAACGTACAAGGGTGCACCGGTGACGGCGATGGGCACCGGCATGGGTATCCCGTCGGCATCGATCTACATCACGGAACTGGTCCGTTTCTACGGTGTCAAACGTCTGATCCGGGTCGGATCGTGTGGTGCTCTGTCGACCGACGTGGCGTTGCGAGACGTGATCCTCGCGATCGGTGCCTGTACCGACTCGGGTGTCAACCGGGCCCGGTACGGAGGATGGGACTACGCGGCGACTGCCGACTTCGGTTTGCTCAGCACCGCTGCGACGGTCGCTTCAGCCGGTGATCGCAAGGTGCATATCGGCAACGTGCACTCGTCGGACAGCTTCTACAACCCGGTCGAGACGGCGCTGAGCACATGGCAGTCGATGAACGTCCTTGCAGTCGAGATGGAGGCTGCCGGTTTGTACGCGATCGCCGCCGCCGAAGGAGCTCGCGCCCTTGCGATCCTGACGGTATCGGATCACGTCGTAACCCACGAAGAGACCACGTCGGACGAGAGAGAGCGCACTTTCGGAGACATGGTCGCCCTCGCCCTCGATACGTTGATTGCCGACGCCGGCTGACACCATCCCCGTTCTCGCTCAACCAGATACGATATCTGGGTTCTCGTTACGCAAGAAGAGTCAGGCTGGACGAGCGACGGCCCCGGGAACCGAGATCCCCGGGGCCGTTCAGAGAGACGAACGCTCAGATGAACATCGTCTGTGCGCCGGCGATGATCTCCATGAAGTCGGACACGTTCAGCACCCCCGTGAGGAGCGGCGTCATGTCGTCGTCTTCGAGGTCGAACATGTCGACCGACATCTTGCAGGCCCACAGCTGGCACCCCATGTCCGAGAGGTGCTCGAGGAACGACGGCACGTCAGGGATCTCGAGATCCTCGAGCTTCTTCTTCATCTGCTTGGTCGCCATCGCCTGCATGCCCGGCATCGGCGCGAGCGCCGCAGGCATGTGTGTGGCGGGGTTGCCAACCGGAGAGAAGTGAAGGTTGCCCATCGTCTTCTTGTTGATCATGTCCATGCCCCAGAACGTGAAGAAGATGTGGGTCTCGATGCCCTGCTCGAGTGCTCCCGACGCCATCACGAGTGCCGGATACGCCATGTCGAGCGAACCCTTGGAGCAGACGAAGGCGATCTTCCTGTCCTCGTCGTCCCCGAAGTCGGGGACGACGGGAGCCTGGTTGTCAGTGGAGGTCATAGTGCTTCCTTCCTAGATGCAGCCGGCAGGCTTTTGGAGGCCTGCAACGTACGACATCTTGCGGGCAGGCTTCTTCGGGAACAGCTGGAAGAGGCTCTTGGTCGGGATGCCGCCGACGGTCGATACCCGGCGAAGCGTCGGCGTCTCGCCCTGTTCCTTGGC
>JAJRYI010000387.1 GCA_024275815.1 Actinomycetes bacterium
AGCACACGTTGACGACGAGTCACGGAGTCCAGGCCATCATCGATTCGATGTTCACCGAAGGTGACAGGCGAATCTACGACACCTACCGCCACGCGTACGGCACGCTGAGCGAGATCATCGAGGAGATGCAGGCGCTCGGCGCTGATCAGCGAGGCCTCGAACGCGAACGCGACGTCCTTGCGTTCCAGATCGAAGAGATCGAGACCGCAGGCTTCCGTGCGGGGGACGAAGAGACCCTGCGCAGCCAGCTCGATCGTCTCAGACACGTCGAGGAGCTCTCGAGTGAGGTCGTACAGGCGCTCGACGCACTGGGGGAACCCGGCGCCGAAGAGGCACTCGGTATCGCCATGGCGGCACTCGAGCGGATCGCACGGCTCGATCCTGAAGCCGACACGATCGTGACGACGCTCGCCAACCTCGCCCAGGGTGTGCGAGAGGTCCGGACCGATCTCGTACAGTTCGCAGACTCACTCGACGCAGCACCCGAGGTACTCGCGACGGCTGAAGCACGTTTCGCAGAGCTCTCCAACCTGAAGCGCAAGTACGGCGACACCCTGCCCGACATCGAGCGTTTCGTAAAGGAAGCACGTGCGCGAGCCGAGCAGATCGACAGGCTCATCAGTGCAGCCGAAGATGTCGATGTACGCCACCGAAAAGCGCTCGACGACCTCGAGAGCGCCGCACAGACGCTCCGTGACGTACGGCAACGATACGCGGACACCGCGGGGGTGTCGGCTGAGAACCATCTGAGAGATCTCGGCTTCTCCGATCCTGTCGTGCGGATCGAGATCCACGACAAGGAGCCGACCATCACCGGGGCCGACCGGCTCGTCGTCGTGTTCGCATCGGAGTCTTCACTCACCGCAGCACCCATATCGACGATCGCTTCGGGTGGCGAGCTCTCCCGACTCGTGCTCGGCCTCACCCTGGCTTCAGGGGGTGCAGAAGCAGATGTCGTCGTCTTCGACGAGATCGATTCGGGCATCGGAGGATCGACAGCGCTTGCAATGGGGGAGAAGCTCGCAGCGCTCGCTACAACGCGTCAGGTGATCTGCGTCACCCACCTTCCCCAGGTCGCTGCGTTCGCGAACAAGCACTTCGTCGTCGTCCGCTCAGGTGCACGTACCGAGATCAGCGAGGCGACGGGCGATGAGCGAAGGGATGAGATCGCACGGATGCTCGCTGGCCTCGTCGACTCGGACAAGGCCAGAGGGCACGCAGCAGAGCTCCTCGCCATGGCCGCAGACATCCACCCGGGAACGTGAACACATGACGAACCGAACTGCCTGGTATCATCGGACCTTCCGAGGTGGAGGATGCGCTTGACCAAGCACGTATTCGTTACCGGCGGGGTGACATCGAGCCTGGGGAAGGGCATCACCTCGGCGTCTCTTGGGCGACTCCTCAAGGCACGTGGTTACCGCGTCGTCCTCCAGAAGCTCGACCCCTACATCAACGTCGACCCCGGCACGATGAATCCGTTCGAACACGGTGAGGTCTACGTGACCGACGATGGGGGAGAGACGGACCTCGACCTGGGTCACTACGAGCGGTTCGTCGGGGAGAGTCTGAGCAGGGATTCGAACGTCACGACGGGGTCGATCTATCAGTCCGTCATCCGCAAGGAACGCAGGGGCGACTACCTCGGGGCGACCGTTCAGGTGATCCCACACATCACGAACGAGATCAAGGCGCGCATCCGCAAGCTCGGCCAGAGGGATGACGTCGACGTCGTGATAACGGAGGTCGGTGGCACCGTTGGAGACATCGAATCTCTCCCATTCCTCGAAGCAATCCGCCAGATCCGCAAGGACATCGGCGAAGAGAACATCTGCTACATCCATGTCACACTCGTGCCGTACCTCCACACCAGCGAGGAGTTGAAGACGAAGCCGACCCAGCACTCTGTGGCGGAACTGCGCTCACGAGGCATCCTGCCCGAGATCATCGTCGTGCGATCCGATCGACCGATCGACGACTCGGCTCGACGCAAGATCAGCCTGTTCTGTGACGTCGCACCGGACGCGGTGATCAACGCGCTCGACGTGTCGAACATCTACGCGGTGCCACTGATGCTCCACGACGCGGGACTCGATACGGTCGTATGCAGGGAACTCCACCTCGATGCACCCGATCCCGACCTCTCTTCGTGGGAGACGATGGTCGACGAGATGGCGTCACCTGAGGGTGAAGTCACGATCGGCATCGTCGGCAAGTACGTCGACCTCCCCGACGCGTACCTCTCCGTCGTCGAGGCGCTGCGACACGCTGGACGGACATCACGGGTCAAGGTGAACCTGCGATGGATCCCTGCAGACGACGTCGACGGACTTCTCGTCGACTCCTACCTCGAGGATCTCGACGGTGTCCTGGTTCCCGGTGGATTCGGTATCCGTGGGATCGAGGGGAAGATCCAGGCCATCCGTTACGCCAGAGAACATGCTGTGCCCTTCCTCGGACTCTGCCTCGGCCTGCAGTGTGCGGTGATCGAGTACGCCCGCAACGTACTCGGCCTGTCAGCTGCCCACTCGAGCGAGTTCGATCCCGTGACAACGGATCCGGTCATCGATCTGATGGAGACGCAGAAAGACGTCGCCGACATGGGCGGAACGATGCGGCTCGGTCTCTACCCAGCAACACTGCGCGAGGGGACCCGTGTGCGCTCTCTCTACGACACCGAGGTGGTCTACGAGCGTCACAGACACCGCTGGGAGGTCAACAACAAGTACCGCACGGCACTCGAAGACGCTGGCATGTCCATGTCGGGGACGTCACCCGACGGCCGCCTCGTCGAGTTCGTCGAACTCGACGACCACCCGTACTTCCTCGCTACACAGGCGCATCCTGAGCTCCTGTCGCGACCCGACCGGCCTCACCCCCTCTTCGACGGGTTCATCGCTGCGGCCAAGCGTCGACGCGACGCCCACCAGGCAACGTCGATGCCGTCGAACGTCACCGACATCGTCCGTTGAACCGAAGGCACGGGTTCGAGATTCAAGAGACGTCGCTGATCACAGATGTCGGTTTCTTGCGTATCGAGAAGCGGCTCGTTTCGACGCCGTCGGGTGCTCAGGTCGATCGATTCGTCGTCGTACACCCCGGCGCGGTCGCCGTGGTCCCCCGGGTCGGTGACGACGTCGTCCTCATAGCCCAGTACCGCGCAGCGGTCGATGCTGTGGTTCTCGAGATTCCCGCAGGCAAACTCGATGCCTCCGACACCGATCGTGACTCGGCTGCTCGAAGAGAGCTGCTCGAAGAGACGGGACTGCGCGCCGCCAGACTCGAGTTTCTCACCGATCTCGTCACAGCCGTCGGCTTCTCCGACGAGGTCATCTCACTGTACGTCGCCCACGGTCTCGAACCGGGCGATGCCGAGCCCGAAGGGGAGGAGGAGCTCGCATCTGAGATCGTCACCATGACGTGGAGCGAAGCCCTGGCCGCCATCGATTCCGGCACGATCACCGACGCCAAGACCGTTGCCGGGATCCTCCTTGCGAACCGCCGTGGAACTCCCTGAACACGGCCACGAGTTCATCGCGTCGCTCCAATCCGAGCGCGGCCTGTCGCCGAACACAGCCTCTGCGTACGCCCGTGATCTCGCCCAGTATCAGACCACCCTCGAAGAGCACGGGAGTCGACCATCCGAGGATGTCGTTCGTTCCCATCTCGACATGCTCGACTCGCGGGGGCTCGCTGGGACATCGATCGCCAGGAAGTTCGCCTCGATCCGGGCGTACCACCGATTCCTCGTCGTCGAGGGCCTCGCCACCGAGGATCCCACCGCGACCATCGAGTCACCTCGCATACCCAAGGCGCTGCCCAAGGCCCTCACCGTCGAGGAGGTGACCAGAATCGTCGAAGCACCCGACGTCGGCACCCCCATCGGGTTGCGCGACCGCGCGATCCTCGAGACGCTCTATGCGACCGGATGTCGGGTGAGCGAGCTGATCGGTCTCGACCTCCACGATCTGGACATGGAGACGAGCACCGCGCTCGTGACGGGCAAAGGCAACAAACAGCGCATCGTCCCGATCGGATCGTACGCAACAGCTGCCATCCAGGCTTGGCTCCCCGTGCGCATGACCGTACGCAAGAGCGGTGCAGACCCGGGCGCGCTGTTCCTCTCCGTGCGCGGCAATCGTATGAGCAGACAGGCTGTCTGGCGTCTCGTACGTTCCTACGGTGTCCGGGCCCACGTCGACGAGAAGCGGTTGTCCCCCCATGTCCTTCGCCATTCAGCGGCCACCCATATGGTCGAAGGAGGCGCCGATCTGCGCACGGTCCAAGAGATACTCGGGCATGCGAGCCTGTCCACGACCCAGGTCTATACGAGGGTCAGCCCCGAGCATCTCAGAGAGATCGTGATCAGCAGCCACCCGAGAGGCACGTGACCCCCTCCAGGACGACTCGGCCGCTATCCTTGCGCCATAGATCGTCGGGGCCACGATCCAGGAGGACCAGATGCCACACATCGACCGCGAGCAGGTCGCAGCGACCCTAGAAGCGGAGCGCTCCACGATGCTCAACCAGTTGAGAGAACTCGGTGCCGACGCATCCGGAGACCTCACCGGGGAGGTCGATTTTGGTGCTGCCTTCGCCGATGCCGGTGCAGCGACAGCCGAACGAACCGAGACGATGGGTATCGTCGAAACCCTCAAGACCAGGATCGACGAGGTGGACGCCGCGCTCATCAAACTGGCAGACGGCACCTTCGGCATCTGCTCTTCCTGCGGCAACGAGATCGAGCCGGACCGACTCATGCACCGTCCAACGTCCATCAGGTGCGTGAGTTGCAAGGCAGAAGGCCGCTGACGCCACGATGATCCACCTGATCGGCCGATTCTTCGGATTCCTTCGCGCCCGACCGTTGAGCCCGACGGAACAGGATGAGGTCGCATGCATCCTGTCACCTCCACTGCGCCGCCTCTTCTACCGACAGTGTTTTCAGGATCAACGTCACGCGTTCGACGTTGCCAGACGTGTCGGTGACCACCCGGAACTCTGGGAGGCCGCTCTGCTTCACGACGTCGGCAAGAGCGAGGTACGCCTCGGTGCGTTCGGGAGATCCTGGGCAACACTGTGGGGGGCGACTTCCCTTCCCGTTTGGGGTCGGTGGAGGACGTACCTCATGCACGCATCGCGAGGTGCCGACCTGCTCGAACGTCACGGTGCAGGATGCTCGACGATCCTCTTCACACGCCATCACCCCGGCCCTCCTCCCCGCGGATTCGACCCCGCTTCATGGGATGTACTCGCACACGCAGACGAGTCGTGATCGCAAACTCCCCGTCACGGCCCGCAAGGGCAATACCATGCACCACGATGTCATTTGAAATTCGCACGAGAGTCTTCGCCGGTCCGCTCGACCTCCTGCTCCAGCTGATCACGTCCCACCAGCTCGAGATCACCGAACTCAGCCTCCTCGACATCGTCAACGAGTACCTGGTGTACGTCGATGAGCTCTCCGATCTCGACATGGATGCCACGAGTGAGTTCCTCCTGATCGCTGCGACGCTGATCCAGCTCAAGGCCCGTCACCTTCTCCCCGAAGACGATCCGATGCTCATCGATGAAGAGCTCGCTCTCGCCGAGGAACGCGATCGTCTGCTTTCACGACTCCTGGCATGTCTGACGTTCCGCGACGTTGCAGCCGTGCTGCGTCATCGGATGGACGTTGCCTCGAGGAACATCGCGCGCCGCGTCGGTTTACCTCCACAGATCGAGCCTCCCGCTCCCGAAGTGATCATCCCCGTAGACGTCGAAGGCTTCGCTGCGATCGCCGATCGCGTCTTCACCATCCCGTTCCTCGAACCGGACATCGATCACCTCGACCTCGACCTGCCGTCGGTCCAGGACGCCATGGTGGACCTCCAAGGACGGATGGCCGGGGTCGTCAACGCTGATTTCGACGACATCATCTCGCACTGCACCCGTGACGTCGAGGTGGTTGCCTACTTCCTTGCACTTCTCGAGTTGGCCCGCTGGGGCATCCTGCAGGTCCACCAGGAGGAGATGGACGGCACCATCGCGATCGCGTACGACGCAGAAGCTGCCTACCTTCGATTCAGCACGATGGTCGAGAAGGGTGATCAATGACCGAACTCGCACGAATACTCGAAGCGATCCTCTTCGTCGCCGATGAACCCATATCGACCGGCGAACTCGCACAGGTCGTCGACGAGCCGTCCGACACCGTCACGGAAGCTCTCGAGGAACTCGCAGACGCACTTGCCGACGGTCACGGCCTCGTTCTCAAGCAAGCCGGCAACGGCTGGCGGCTCTATACGCACGAGGACGCGCTGGCGTACCTCGAACGCTACGCATCCACCGACCGGGCGAAGCGACTGTCGAACGCGGCGATGGAGACACTCGCAGTCGTTGCATACAAACAACCGGTCTCACGAGGCCAGGTGAGTGAGATCCGGGGTGTCGATTCCGATCATGCGCTCAAGACGCTCGAGCGCAGAGAGCTCATCCACGAGGTAGCACGAGCCCCCGGTCCTGGTCAGGCCGTTCTCTACGGCACCACGATGCTGTTTCTCGAGAAGATGGGTATCACCGCGGTCTCGGACCTGCCGCCGCTCGCCGATCACGTGCCCCCTGCCACGATCATGGAAACCCTCGAGATGCCGATGCGCCCGGAGTCATCATCGAACGACTCAACAAACTGATCGCGCGAACTGGCTACGCGTCCCGGCGCAAGGCCGATGTCCTGATCGCCCAGGGCCGCGTCACCGTCGACGGAACCACCGCGACGATCGGGATGAGAGTCGACACAGAGGCGGTCTCCGTCGTGATCGACGGCGTACCGCTTCCGCTCGACCCGGGTCTCACGACGTGGCTGCTGTACAAGCCTGCCGGCGTGGTCACGACGATGGACGACCCTCAGAACAGACCGACGGTGCGAACACTGGTCCCGAGCGATCCGGTCACGAAGCCCGTAGGGAGACTCGACCTCAACTCGGAGGGTCTCTTGCTGATGACCAACGACGGAGACCTCGCGAACGCGGTGACCCATCCTCGCTTCGGTGTCCCCAAGACGTATCAGGTCCTCGTGCCTGCACCCGTGAGCGACGACAGCATCAGGGCGATGATCGAAGG
>JAJRYI010000388.1 GCA_024275815.1 Actinomycetes bacterium
TCAACGCAACACCCGAGACAACGCGAGATCCCAAACCAGTGCCATCTCGCACACCGGGTACTCGAGTGGGCGTTGCAGGACTTGAACCTGCGACCTCCGCCTTGTAAGGGCGGCGCTCTAGCCAACTGAGCTAAACGCCCGAGGACGGCAATGGTAGAAGTCCCCTGCCGTCAAACGATCGAGATGGTGGTTCCTGCCTTCGTCGTGCGTAACTGGCCGGTGCGCTGCACGAAACAACCGTTGTCGATCACTGCGTTGGTGTTGGTGCAGCCTCCCGCGGCGTGCGGTTGGTAGTCGACCCGCATGGCGGTGACCGCACGGATCGAACCGTTGTCCATCGTCACCTGGGCATCCGACCACCTCACCTGGCATCGAGGGGCGTCACACGGTGCGAACGACTCGATCCACATGACCGGACCACGCAGGTGCGCCCCTGCGCTGTAGAGATCCCTGACATGGGTCACATGACCCGTCGTGGTGTCCGTCACCGATCCTCTCCAGGTGAAGAACCCGTCGGGTCGCTCCCCGACACGGGTGATCTCGAGACGGTAGGGAACGCCGGCCTCCCAGAGGAACTCCCTCGTATTCGGATCATCCTGGCTCGACGGCAGAGATGATCGCGACCCGTCGAGCAGACCTCCGTGCGGGTCGTAGCCACCCCAGTTGACCGCGGAGCGTTCCGGGTATCCCGGATGGTGTTGGAGACCAAGGTGCGCCCCTCCACCCCCGGGCTTGACGAAGGCGACCTGGATGGCGAAGAACACGAGTCGATCGAGATCCGGACGTCGATCGATCTCGAGCGTCACCGACACCCCGTCCAGACGATCACCGAAGGGGATGTCCCACCACAGATGGAACGATGATGCGCCGTTCCTGCTCGAAGGAGGTCCGGCGACCCGTTCTCGTACCTCCGGCGAAAAGAGGCTCTTGACCCAGTTCTGCATGCAGGCAACCCTAGTCCGACATGCTGTCGGTGACGGGAACTCGTATGGTTTCACGATGGCAGTCGTCCGCAGTCGTCCGCTTCGAATCGTCCTCGTAGTTCTCGGTTGGCTATGGGTCGGGATTGCATTCATCGGCATCTTCGTCCCGATCCTCCCATCGACCGGGCCGATCATCCTCGCAGCGTTCCTGTTCTCCAAGTCGTCCGAGCGGTTCGATCGATGGATCGTGGAGAACAGGTACTTCGGTGGCATCGTGCGCGATTGGCGCACCGGGGCGGGCTTCACGGTACGCGCCAAGGTCATCGCGGTGACCGCGATCATGCTGTCATTCGGATTCAGTACCTTCGTCGCCCTGCGCAGCACACACGTCTACTTTCGGGCCGGCATGTGGGTCCTGGCCTTCGCCGTCGCCATCTACGTCGTGACACGTCCCACGAAGCGAACGACTCCGGCGACACAGAGAACGGCTGCTTAACCGTTCATCTGTTCCTCGCCCACCGTCGGGAGAGAATCAGGCATCAGCGGGTTGGGACGGTTCGCGTGGTAGCGCTCGAGTTCCGGCGCGTTGCATATGGAACACAGATCGACCGGGCGTGTCCCAACGATCGACAACTGTGTCCCCCGACTCCGTTCGACGATCGCAAGCGGAACGGTCTGGAGATCGCCGCTCCCACATGTCGTGCAGACCTTCCTCGTCGACCGCATCCACGTGTTCCCACAGGATTCACAGGACAGTTCGATGCCCTCGACACGTTCGACACCCACCAATGCGTCGGCTTCGCCACATACCGAGCACTCGATGCTCA
>JAJRYI010000389.1 GCA_024275815.1 Actinomycetes bacterium
AAGGGCAGTGACGATCGCTCGTTTCTGCTCCGGTTTCACCCGCCCGAAGATCGACGTCGCATCGACGATCTCGGCGAACCGGGGATCCTGCGGATCGGGAAGGTTCGTCGCATCGATCGACACGATGCCGGGAACTCCGACACGAGCGGCTATCGCCGACACCGTGCCTGCACCATCCCCTGAGATGACCTTCACATCGACCCCCTGAGAGAGGAAGTAGCCGATCGTCGCTTCAGCGTCGGCCCGCGTCTCTTCAGAGAACACGAGGAGCAGAACGGGTGGTCCCGGGTCGATGGATCCAGCGATGACGGCGTCGCGCGAGGTCCGTGCCAGCATGAGCACCCGCTGGCCTTCATCGGTGAACCGGGCCAGGTCCATCTCGAACTTCTCCCGATCATCTGAGTCGAGTACGAACTCTGGTGCACCCACGACCCACGCTGATCCATCGGCGAGCACGACGGCAGACATCTTTCGCTCCGATGAGAACGGGATCCGATGCTCGGCGGGCTGCACTCCATCGTGTGGGAACGCATCTCGCAACGCCTGCATCGTCGCGTTGGGGTCGGGGTCCGAAGCTGCGATCGAGCCGAGCAGGACCGACACGTCTCGGTCGATCCCGGCGATGCTCTCCCACCGGGCGAAGACGATGCGACCCGTGGTCAAAGTTCCGGTCTTGTCCACACAGATGGTGTCGACCCTCGCGAGCGTCTCGACTGCGGGAAGTTCCTGTACCAGCACGTTGCGTCGGCCGAGGGCGACGACCGCCACAGCGAGGGACATCGAGACGAGCAGGACGAGTCCCTGAGGCACCATGGCAACGACGCCGGCCACCGCTCCAACCAGGCCTTCAGCGATCGACTGGCCGGACTGAAGCTGGCTCCACACCAGCAGGGCAGACGTCGGCACGATGAGCCACGTGACGATCTTGAGTATCTGGTCGATCGCCGATCTCAGCTCGCTCTTGGAGAGCGAGAACTGCTTGGCTTCCGCCGCCAGAACGTTCGCGTACGCATCGGCACCGACCGCGGTCACCCCGACGACGCCGGTTCCCGAAACCACGAAGCTACCGCTCATGACGGTCGACCCCGCGAGCTTGAGTATCGGATCGGATTCACCCGTGAGGAGTGCCTCTGAGATCTCGAGACCATCGCTCGAGATCACGGTGGCATCGACGGGAACCTGTAACCCCCGAGCGAGAAGCAGCACGTCACCCCGAACGATCTGATCGACGGGGATCTCTTCATCACCGTCGGCGCGTCGCACGGTGGCCTTCGGTGCGACGAGCAGCGTCAGCTTGTCGAGGGTCCGCTTGGCTCGAAGCTCCTGGATGATGCCGATGAGTGCATTGGTGACCATGACGATTCCGAACATCGCGTCGAGTGGATGTCCGAACACGAGGATCACCACGAGCAACACGCCGATGATCGCGTTGAAACGTGTGACGACGTTGGCTCGCAGGATGTTCGCCAGCGATCGGGACTCCGCAGCGTCGACGACGTTGACGTCTCCCGATCGAACCCGCTCGTCGACCTGGTCCTGGGTCAGTGGCTCGAAACTCTCCAGGACAGCAACGTCACCGTCATCGCTCACCGAAGGTGTCTCCATAGTCACGCATCGCTGCTCGTACGACGTTCTGTGCGTGCTCGGCTCCATAGATCATCGGAATCGAGACCGTCCCCGGCTCGCCCGGGACGGACTTGTAGGACAGGAAGTAGTGCTCGATGCGTGAGACGAGCGTTGTCGGGAGATCGGAGATGTCCTGCACGTCGGCCCACACCGGATCGGCGTCGAGGATGCCGATGATCTTGTCGTCTGCCTCTCCCCCATCGATCATCTGTAGCCCCCCGACAACGCGCGCGCTGATGAGGACCTCGATCCTGTTGATCGGCCGTTCAGAGATCACACAGATGTCGAGAGGATCCCCGTCGGATCGGTCTGTCCCCTCACAGAGTTCGGCAACGTGAACGTCACAGAACGTTCGTGGGATGAAACCGTAGAGCACCGGTGGTGACGATGACCCCTGCTGTGGCCGGTCCACTTTCAGGTATCCGGTCTCTTTGTCGACCTCGTACTTGACCACGTCGAACGGTGTGATCTCGATGAAGGCGTTCACCCGCAACGGGGCATCATCGCCGGCCGACAGGCCGTGCCATGGATGCGGTCGCCATCGATAGAAGGGGGCAGGGAACGCCATCAGCACTGTCTAGCATACGACGTCCACCTGTGCCGCCGCGATGAACAGGGAGGATCAGACGGCAAGGGCCTCGTGCGCCGTCTCATGGACCCGGGTGCCGAGGGCCACGACTGTCTGGTGTGCCGAGGCCGGATCGAGACCCGAGACGATGATCTTTGCTCCGAACCACCCTTCCGTGTTCCAGACGGCGCCGTCTGGAAGCTCCGCGGCAGTGAACCCGTCATCGAACGGCCAGGGGTTGGCGTACAGATACGCTTCACCGGCCGGGTACCACCCGATCGCGATCTGAGCGTTCGTCGGCGTGCCCTCGTAGTCCACGAGCTTCTGGCTGTACCACTCCGTGGCGATGTCGAACCCGTGCGGCCACAGATGCGGCCCGGTGATCTCCCCATCCAGAGAAGCGTTGATCTCGTCGAAGGCAGCGACCACGTCGGTAGCCACCGCAAGGAACTCTGCAGCATGATCCGCTTCGTACACCTGGTCGGCGTCCTCTGCGTACCGCTCCTGATCGATCTCGATAGCCGAACCACGGGAGGCAGCGAGCAGGGCAACCGCGTCACCGATCGACCTGGGAGATGGTTCAGCGTTCAGGTCGATGACCCGCCGAGTGTCGCCGGCGACGAGCACGATCTCGTGATCGACCAGGTCGAGCGTCGATACGAGTTCGGTACCGTCGACCATCGGTGTCGGTGCGGTGATGAGACCTCGGGGCCCGACACCCATTGCAACGTGCTCCCATCGTGGGTGTGGCGGTGCGCCGGCACGCGGCAGGGCCGTGAGCGCTTGGGCGTAGCGTTGCAGGGTTTCACGAGTGGCCTCCCAGTCCTCGGGCAGTGGTCCAATGCTCATGGTTGGCCTTTCGTTCGACTAGTGCCTTCAACCGGCATCGCCTCACGAGATTCCAGGTTTAGGTGCCGGACCAGTCCTCATCGTCATCGTGGCCCATCGCTCGCATGATGGACACGCTGAAGAACAGGATCACACCGACTGCGATCCCGAAGCCGAAGGTCGAGAACGCGATGATGGAGAAGTCGAACCGACTCGGTTCCACCTTGATCGCGATGATCCCGAGCGGGTGAAGGCTCGTTCGATACTCGCCACCACTGGCCACGTCGATCTCGATCTCCGTCGATCCACTCGGGAGAACCTTCCAATCCCCGACGTAGTGCACGACTGTGTCCCGATTGTCGAGTGCCAGCGTGTCCCCGTCGTTGAAGGTCCACACGGGCGGCACATCGAGCACGTTCTGACCTCCCTCGATGAGTTCAGCCGATCCGACGGGGATCTCGAGTGTCACGGTTGCTGGTTCGGCGACACCGTTCGTGTAGACGAGAAGCGCTATCGACGAGAGCACGAACATGATCAGCGTGCTACCAGCGATGAACGCCAGTAGCTCGAGAAGACGTCGACGTCCCGGACCCGACTGACTGCCGCCTGCCATGTCTCTGCTCCTGATCCTGATGTGTCGTGGGGTTCTGCCAGAGGGAAACCGATCCCCCGGCGTTCTCAGATGCGCTCATTCACCGGTGTTCGGTGCACCGTCGAGGCTATCGGGGGGACATCGCGTCCATGCTCAGAACAGGTACAACGTCGGGTAGATGATCACCCAGGCGAGATCGACGAAGTGCCAGTACTTGACCACACCCTCGACGGCCCAGTAGTCCTTCGACCCGTAGTGCCCCCTGAGACCGAGAACGAGCACGGTCGCCAACCCGATCAATCCGGTGACCACGTGGAACGCATGGAGCCCGATGAGCATGAAGTAGGACGAGCCGTACGGCGTCTCCGGTGGGTACGAGATGATCGCTTCTTTCAGCTCGATCGTCACGCCACCGAGGAAGATCAGGCCCATCGCGATCGTGAACGACGTGAAGATGACGAAGTTCCGCCGGTGGTTGTACCTGATCGACGTCTCTGCCAGGAACGCGCTGACCGATGACACGAGCAGCACGATGGTGAGACCGAGAGCGAGGGCCTGGTTGAGATGCTCTGGCTTCAACGTCCCTGTCGAGTACCAGCGGGCCGACAGGAACGCACCGAAGAGGAACGTTTCTGAGACGATGAACAACCACAGCCCGATTCGGTTGGCCCTCGGCTGGAAGGACATGTCCTGGTGGTACTCACCGTGTGGCTCGGTACCTGCTGCCTCGTGGGTCGTGTCGAGTGCCATCAGTGATCATCGCTCCAGAGTGCCCGCACGTGCATGAATACATCGAGGATGATCCACCCCTTCAACGCCACGAACGGAAGGAGCGGCAACAACGGGTTCGTGACGCTGGTTGCTACGAAGTACTCGATGACCGTCAGCACAGCCAGTATCAGGGCGGCGATGACCCCCTTGAGGGTCGCCTTCCTGATCGCTTCGTCATCGATGGCGACCTGGTCGATCGTCATGCCGGTCCCCCTTCTTGTTCATCTCCCCGGCCATCACCGGGATCTTGCGGTTGCTCTGCATCGGGGAAGTGGGCGTGGACCGATCCCGCTACGCCGTAGGCATAGGGGTGCCCGATCACGACCGGCTGTGACGTGAAGTTGTGTTCCGGCGGTGGCGACGGGACGAGCCACTCGAGCGTGCGCGCCTTCCACGGGTTCGGCCCGACCTTCGGACCCCAGATCGCCGACCACACGAGGTTCCCAACGAACAGGAGGAAACTCGCTCCAAGGATGAGCGCCGACACCGATGCGAACTTGTTGGCGCCTTCGAACGCGGGCGGGTAATCACCGATCCTCCGGTTCATGCCGTTCATCCCAACCCAGAACAACGGGATGAAGGTGAAGTTGAACGCGACGGTGACCCAGATGACGAAGATCTTGCCTGCCGTTTCGTTGTACATCCTTCCGGTGAACTTGGGGAACCAGTAGAACATGGCGGCGAGGAGGGCGAAGATCGACCCACCCACGATCGTGTAGTGGAAGTGAGCCACGACGAAGTACGTGTCGTGGAGATGGATGTCGGTGGCGACGTCGGCGAGGAAGATGCCGGTGATGCCGCCGATCGTGAAGTTGAACAGCCACCCGAACGCGACGACGAGTGGCGTTCGGAACCACAGCTTGCCCTGCCAGAGAGTTCCGAGGATCCCGAGGAAGATGACACCGGTGGGTATCGATATCGCCTCGGTGAGGATCATGAAGGGACCGTG
>JAJRYI010000390.1 GCA_024275815.1 Actinomycetes bacterium
AGGTGATCGCACGGGCACTCAAGTGCGAAGGTGTCGAGACGCCCTTCATGCTGACCGGGGGCCACGCGTTGCCGGTGAGCGACGGGTGTGTCCTCGAGGGCATCGACATCGTCGACGTGCGCCACGAACAAGCCGCAGCGCACGCCGCCGATGCGTACGCCAGGCTCACCGGGAAGCTCGGCGTGGCGATCGTGACCGCAGGCCCCGGGGTGACGGACGCCCTCACCGGCGTTGCCAACGCGTACTTCGCGAACACGCCGATGCTGCTCATCGGTGGGCGGCACCTCACGAAGGAGAACCTCAAGGGTGGCCTCCAGGAGATGGACCACCCCAAGTTGTTCCAATCCATCACCGTGTGGTCCGACACGGCGAACGACACGGGAAGATTCCCCGAGTACATTGCAATGGCGGCCCGCCACGCTTTCGCCAACCGTGGCGGACCGGTGTTCCTCGACATCCCGTGGGACATCTCTGCGGACATGGTCGAGGAGAACGCGATCATCTGGCCGGAGCACTACCGGGCGAATCGTCCCGCCGGTGTACCGCCCGAGACACTCGATGCGATCGCCGACGCCCTGGTACGTGCCAAGAACCCCGTTGTGTTCGGTGGGACGGGCCTGCGCTGGACCCGACAGGACGACTTCACGGATCACCTCGATGCGTTCGCCAGAGTGCTGCGCGCACCCGTCTTCCTCAACTCGCTGGCCCGAGGGTCGCTGCCGTACGGCCACCCCTATCTCGGCAACCGGGCGAGAGGAGAGGCCCTGCGTGGTGCCGACGTCGTGCTCGCCCTCGGTGTCGACTGGGATTTCCGGACCGGGTTCGGGAAGAAGATGAACCCCGACGCACTGGTCATCCAGATCGATGCCGACGCGACCAAGATCGGATGGAACCGCGACGCGGACATCGGCATCGCTGCCGATCCGGGAACCGTCGTCGCCCAACTCGCAGCTTCAGCATCCCGCTTCGGGCGAACGGAGGACCCCGAGTGGACCATCCAGATCGCTGCGGCGGAGAAGGCGAAGCAGGAGGTAGCAGAGGCCGCGGCGATGTCCGACGAATCTCCGGTGCACCCGGAGCGGTTCGCCAAGGAGGTGGCCGAGTTCTTCGGCGAGGACGCGATCGTCGCCGCAGATGGTGGGGACATCGTGTCGACCACGGCGAAGTGGCTTCGCACCTCACGGCCGGGCGGCCTTCTCGACCCCGGGCCGTTCGGTTGCCTCGGTGTCGGCGCCCCGTTCGCCATCGCTGCCAAGGCGGTCGAACCCGATACCCGGGTCGGGATCGTCTACGGGGATGGATCGTTCGGGTTCAACGGCATAGAGTTCGACACGTTGGTGCGCAACGACATGCCGGTGATCGGCGTCATCGGGAACGACGGTGCCTGGAACAACATCAAAGCAGTGCACCGCATGTTGTACCCGGATCGCATGGTCGGCGCCGACCTCGGTGTGCGGCCGTACCACAAGATGGTCGAAGGGCTCGGAGGGTACGGCGAGTTCGTGGACACGGCCGACGGCATCAGGCCGGCACTCGAGCGAGCCGAGGAGTCCGGCCTCCCTGCCCTCATCAACGTACATATCGCCGACCAGCTCCGGATGTCCTCTGCGTACGGTTTCTAGGCCAAGAACCCCTGAGCGCCGGTCCTCGCCGTGTACGATCATCCGATGCTGAGCTCGCTGAGCGTCGCAACGGTGGACATCGCTACAGCCACGACCGACTCGGTCGACTGGTTCACGCTGGTCGTCGGGCTCTTCGGTGGCCTTGCACTGTTCCTGCTCGGCATGGACCGCATGACCGAGTCCCTCCGCCTCATCGTGGGGGACCGGTCGCGTAAGCTCCTCGAAGCCTTGACGACGAACCGCTTCGCCGGGCTGGCAACCGGTGCAGGGATCACTGCGGTGATCCAGTCGTCGTCCGTCACCACGGTTCTCGTGGTCGGGTTCATCAGCGCAGGGCTGATGACGTTCGTCCAGTCGATCCCGGTGATCCTCGGTTCCAACATCGGCACCACCATCACCGCTCAGATCATCGCGTTCAAGGTGACGACGTGGGCACTGGTGTTCGTCGCCGTCGGGTTTGGCATCTCGGCGATCGCGAAACGCCAGTCGCGTATGGCTCAGGGCACCGCCCTCATGGGGCTGGGCCTCGTCTTCTTCGGTATGGTCGTCATGGGCGAAGCGATGAGTCCGCTGCGCACCTACGAACCGTTCATCGACGCGATGAAGACGCTCGACAACCCGCTCCTCGGGATCCTTGCAGGAGCCCTCCTCACAGCGCTGATCCAGTCGTCGTCCGCCACCACCGGCATCGTCATCGTCCTTGCAAGCCAGGGGCTCGTGTCACCCGAGGCAGGGATCGCCCTCGTGCTCGGTGCCAACATCGGGACCTCCGTCACCGCGTTGCTCGCCGCCATAGGAAAGCCTCGCGAGGCACAGCGAGCCGCCGTTGCCCACCTCCTGTTCAACGTCGTCGGTGTCCTCGTCTGGATACCGTTGGTTGGATGGCTCACATCGTTCGTCGGGTCGATCGGCGGGGGAACCGCGCGTGAGGTCGCGAACGCCCACACGATCTTCAACGTCGTCAACGCGTTGCTCTTCCTGCCGTTCGTGTCCCAGTTCGCGGCTCTGGTGACCCGTCTCGTCCCGGATCGCGAGGCGGAGGGTGCGATGGCCCCAAAGTACCTCGACCCGGGCCTGGTTCGCACACCCGCCCTGGCTCTGGCCAAGGCGAGGATGGAGATGCTCCGGATGGCCTCGCGAGTCCATCGGATGCTCGCCGAGGTGCTTCCAGCCGTGCTCGATGGAACGATCGACGACCTCGCTCGTATCGAGGCG
>JAJRYI010000391.1 GCA_024275815.1 Actinomycetes bacterium
AGCTCCTGGAAACGTCGAACAGAGACCTCCTCGTCGGGGTCACACACATCGATCATCCGGTAATCGATCCGTTCCCGTGTGTTGCGGTCGGGCTTTGCCGTTCCGATGTCCATCCCGCGGTAGACCTGCATCGAATCGACCGACACGATGGTCGCTCTGAAGCGTTCGGCGACCGCCTCTGCGATTGCCGACTTGCCCACAGCGGTAGGGCCGACGATGGCAACGACGTTCAGGACGACAGCTCCCCTTCGAGGTAGTGCGGTGCCGCCCTCGTGACGCGCACACGCAGAAGCGACCCTGCCGGCCACTGCCCGGAGATGTGGACGATCCTGTTGCCCCGGGTCCGGGACGTCACGACGCTCTCGTCCCGCTTCGAGGGCCCCTCCACCATCACCTCTTCGACACGGCCGACCTGTGCACGGTTCTGCTCGTAGGTGATGCCGTTCTGGAGCTCGACGAGCCTGTCGAAACGCTCCTGGACCGTGTCTGAAGGTACGGGGTCGCCCATCTCTGCTGCAGGCGTTCCCGGACGAGGTGAGAACTGGAACATGAACGCATTGTCGAACCGCGCCGCCTCCATGACCTCGAGCGTCGCAGCGAAGTCGGCTTCTGTCTCTCCCGGGAAGCCGACGATGACGTCCGTCGACGCCGCGAGGTTCGGTACGATCGAGCGCATCATCTCGAGTTTCTCGAGGAATCGTTTCCCCGTGTACCCACGGTGCATCGCGGCGAGAATCCGATCAGACCCCGACTGCAGCGGGAAGTGTATCTGCTCGCACACTGCAGGGGTCTCTGCCATCGCAACGGCGACATCCTCCCGGAAATCCTTCGGGTGCGGACTCGTGTAGCGGATACGTTCGATACCTTCGACCGACCCGACCCGGCGCAGCAGATCTGCGAACAAAGGACTCCGTCCGTTGAGGTCGAGATCCCGTCCGTAGGAGTTGACGTTCTGGCCGAGCAGCGTCACCTCTGTGACACCTTCGGCTGCGAGCGATTCGATCTCTCTGACGATGTCACCGGGTCGACGCGATATCTCGGGGCCCCGCACGATCGGAACGATGCAGAACGTACACGAGTTGTTGCAACCGACCGTCACCGTCACCCACGCCGAGTGTTCGGTTTCCCGATGGACCGGAAGACCGCTCGGGATGTCACCCACCGATCTCGTCTCGTCCCAGATCTCGGTGATGGGGCCCCACTCGTCGGCGTGGTCGAGCAAGTCGACGACTCGATGCACGTTGTGGGTACCGAACACGACATCGACCCACCCGGCCCGTTCCTGGATGAGGTCGCGCTCTTTCTGCGCAGAACACCCTCCAACGGCGATCTTGAGATCGGGATTCTCGGTCTTAGCCCGCTTCAAGGAACCGAGATACCCGTACAGCTTCGTATCGGCGTTCTCTCGAATGGTGCAGGTGTTGAGCACGATGAGGTCGGCATCGTCTGGCGTGTCGGTACGGATCATCCCGTCCGCTTCGAGCAGTCCGGCGATCCGTTCGGAGTCGTGCTCGTTCATCTGGCATCCGAAGGTGCGCACGAAGTACCGCCGCCCGGTGCGCGTGGGGGTACGGACTTCCTTGAGTCCTGGCATGGTGAGGATGGTGATCTCAGGCATGAACGTTCACTCGATCGTCGTGATGGAACGCGCGACAGGGTACCAACGCCGTGCCCAAGGTGACCACGGGATATCTAGCGTGCGTAGTCCTTGGCGCGGTACTCGCGGATGACGGTAACTTCGATCTGGCCGGGGTACTGGAGATCGTCCTCCAATTTGCGGGCGATGCGTCTGGCAAGATCCTTGGATCCCATGTCGTCGAGGGAACCGGGATCGACCACGACACGGACCTCTCGACCGGCTTGCAGTGCGAACACCTTCTCGACACCGTCGAAGCCCTGAGCGATGTCTTCGAGACGTTCGAGACGACGGACGTAGGATTCGAGGGCCTCCCTGCGAGCACCGGGCCGCGCAGCGGACACAGCGTCTGCGGCCTGCACGAGCACCGCGGTCAGCGTACGTGGTTCCACCTCGTTGTGGTGAGCCTCGATCGCGTGGACAAC
>JAJRYI010000392.1 GCA_024275815.1 Actinomycetes bacterium
CCGGAACAGGTCGATGAAGACGGTGATGAGGAGCCAGACCCACACCACCCACATGAAGAAGACGAGCATGGCCCAGAAGAAATCGAGTAACGGCATTGGGAATCCCCTTGAATCGAATTGACAACGACAGCTCTTGCTGCCCTTGCATCAGCGTTCTGTGCATCGCTCGCACGATGTGAACGCGTTGACTCCATGGTACCTGTATCTGGTAAGCCATCGAACGTAGTTCTTATCGAGCATCGCTGAGGGCTCCACGGCCAACCGGGTGGCCGTCACCTCCCCGCGTGGCCCCTCGTGAACGCAGTCACGCCGTCATCGACCTCGAGATAGATGTTCTCCTCCCCGATCTGGTCGATGACACCCGCGGTGTCGAGCGTGGCCCGAACCGCACTACGCAATCGTGCAACGGCGAACGTGACGCCCTCGTCGCGAAGATCTTCGATCAGATCCCCGAGAACCTGCACCGCTGTCGTGTCGACGTCGTGGACCGACTCCGCATCGAAGAGGACCATCTCGACCGGCGTGTCCTGGGCTGTCACCATCTCCGTGATCTCGTCACTCATCACCGTCGCGTTGGCAAAGAAGAGCGGGGCGTCGAAACGGTAGATGACGAGACCCGGGATGGCCTCACTTCCCTCGACGTGATCGACGTCTCGGAACGTGTCCGTCCCGGGCACACGGACGAGGACCGCCGTATGTGGCTGCCACGACCGTCGGGCAACGTCGAGAAGTGACAACACGACGGCGATGAGAATGCCTTGCAGCATCCCGATGACGGCAACCCCCAGCGCCGTGATGATGGCGAGGACGAAGTCGGATCTCTGGATCCTCCAGAGTCTCCGAAGTTCGGGGACGTCGAACAACCCGATGCCTGCGACCAGTACGATCGCCGCAAGCGCAACGAACGGGAGTTGCTCGAACAAAGGCGTGAGAAACAGCAGAGTGACGATCACGAGGATGGAAGAGATCAAACCGGACATCTGGGTCTTCGCTCCGGAGTCTGCGAGGACGACGCTACGCGTCTGGGAGCCGTTCACAGGGAAGCCCTGGAAGACCCCCGAAGCGATGCTGGCCACGCCGAGACCGAAGAACTCCTGGTCGGCGTCGATCTCGTACCCACCCGGACGAGCAAGGGATTCCGCCGTGACCACACTGTCGGCGTACGCGAGCAGCGCGATTCCGGCGGCCGGGAACAACAGCGCGAGCATGTCCGAGAGCGGAACGATCGGCAGTCGGGGGAGTGGCACCCCGGACTGGATGTCTCCGATGAGTGCCACACCACGGTCGGCAAGGCCGAAGAAGGCAACGACGAACGTCCCGACCACGGCAGCGATCAAGTAGGCGGGAAGCTTCGAGTTCACCGACTTGATGAGGTAGATGAGACCGACCAGCGCGATGCCGAGACCGATCGTCCAGGTGTTCGTCTGATCGAGAGAGCGCACCACCGCACCGAGTTGCGTCCAGTATCCACCGGACTCGACGGTGATACCGAACAGATCCGGGAGTTGACTGATCACGATCAGCCACGCCGACCCGACGATGTACCCGGTCAGGATCGGACGCGAGATGAACCTGACGATGAACCCGAGGCGGGCGACACCCGCAAGGATCGACCAGACGCCGACGAGCACAGCAAGCACGGATGCGAGGAGGATGTAGCGATCTCCGCCCCCGCGACGATCGGCAGCAGAGTCGATGCGGTCAGGATGGCAACCGCGGACTCCGGGCCCTGGTTCAGGACGC
>JAJRYI010000393.1 GCA_024275815.1 Actinomycetes bacterium
ACGTGGCTGCGGAGCTCCTCGAGACGTGTCACCTCTGGGTGTGCCCCTTCGAGGTGACGTACGTCGGCAAGGGCATCCCCCCGCCACAGGCCCAGCGCAGCCTCGAGCATCTCGATCGCCGTACCGGCCGAGCCTGCCAGGAGAGACTCTCTTCCGTTACAGGCGAGGTCCTCGAACCGTGACGCATCGATCGTCTGCTCGTCGATGTCGAGTCGGTATCCATCTGAAACGGTGACTATCTCGGCCGTTGGATACCCGTCGATGATCTTGCGGAGCCTGGCGATGTACGTCTGGAGAGCCGACCTCGCGGTGGCAGGAGGCTCGCCGTGCCAGAGCCGATCGATCAGGCGGTCACTCGAAACAGCGGTGTTGGCGTCGAGGAGCAGCAGAGCAAGGAGGTCGCGCTGACGCGCGCTGGCCGGGACCACGCTCTTGCCCCCGGCCACGATGTCGATTGGTCCAAGTACCAGAAACTCGAGGTCCTGGCCCATCGCACTCCTTTCACACGGTCATCGTACCGCAACGCTTTCGCCTCGCCTGGGCCACGCGGTGCATCCCGAAACCCGTCGCTTTGGCGACGCTTTGGCGCACGGGTGCACTCTCGAGAGGACACAACGAGTTGGCTCTACCCGTCGTGCATCAACTCGACGGTGGTGGGGACCCGAACGAGGAAACGGAGTACAGGATGAAGAAACTCGCACTGATCTTGGCGCTGTCGCTTGTCGTCGCTGCGTGTGGTGGTACAGATGACGCAGCCAACTCCATCGCGGAGAAGATCGTTGAGCAAGCCTCCGGGGACAACATCGACATCTCCACCGATGATGGGGGCCTCACGATGTCGGTCGAAGGTGACGACGGCATCGAGACGGTGAGCTTCAACGAGGACCTCCCCGACGGCTTCCCGTTCCCGGTGCCCGACACCTACGAGATCGGGGGTGCGTTCACCTATGAGAGCGACGCAGGCACCTCCTACTCGGTCGTCATCGAGGCATCGGCCGACGAGTTCGACTCGCTGAAGGAGATGTATCAGTCCTGGTTGGACGGCGAAGGCTTCACCGTCGATGTGACCGAGATGGGGAGTGGCAACGACAGGCTCGCCCTCCTCCTGGGTGAGCGAGACGACGTCTCGGCCGGTGTCAGCATGTCCCTCGAAGCGGTCTCGAACGACGACGCGGGGAACGTCAACTACGCCACGACGATCACCCTGTCGTGGGACGTGAAGAGCTGACCACGGGCGACTCCCCGATCCAACCGAGGACACGAAGTACACAGGGTCACATATCCTCCGGCTTCACCCCGAACCGGACGACATGCGTTACACGACCCTTCTCTTCGATCTCGACCACACGCTCTTCGACTTCGATGCGTCCGAGGACGCCGCGTTCACCGCCACTCTCGCGAGCGCCGGGGTCGCCAGCCCCAACGGCCACAGGAGGATCTTCACGGACATCAACCTTGCCTTGTGGGCCGACGTCGAACGGGGCATCCTCACCCCGAACCAGGTACGCACCCTGCGCTTCGAGCAACTGATCGAGCAGACCGATATCGATGCCGATCCGGTGGCCATGGCAGACGACTACGTGCGTGGGCTCGGGGCCAACGGCGACCTGTTCCCGGGTGCCCGCGCCGTGCTCGACGAACTCTCACCGCAGGCAACTCTCGCCCTCGTTTCGAACGGCATCGGGGAAGTCCAGCGTGCACGGATCAGCCGACTCGGTCTCGATCGGTACTTCGAGGCGATCGTCATCTCCGGCGAGGTCGGTACGGCCAAGCCGGGTGCCGGGATCTTCGATATCGTATTCGAACGCCTCGGCTCTCCCGACAGGGCGACCGCGTTGATGATCGGCGACAGTCTCTCGTCCGACATCACCGGTGGCATCAACTACGGGATCGATACCTGCTGGTACACGCCGGGTGGAACTCGGGATGCATCGGCGAACGCAACCTACCGGGTCACCAGCCTCGACCAGATCCCGCCGATCATCACGGGCAGCCGACCACAGGGGCTCTAGCCTTCCGGTTCCTGCGTCCTCCCCTCGAGGGAGGACCGG
>JAJRYI010000394.1 GCA_024275815.1 Actinomycetes bacterium
CGAGCACTCTTAGGCATACTTCGATCAGTCTCCTGACCGATGCCGAATCTTCGATGACGAGTACTTGTTGTTCCACAAGGACCTTATCGGCGGGTTTCGTGAAGACTTCAGAACTTCCTTCTCGATCCGTATTCGGCACATGTGCGTGCATGCACGTACCCTTGTCCTGGATGCTTGTCGATCTCGAGGAGACATGGTGCTGAATCCGTACGTAACAGAACCGTATTCCGACTTCTCGGACCCCACCAACGCTGACGCGTATCGCAGTGCTGTGGCTGCTGTCGAGCAGGACCTCGGAGAGCGGTCACTTCTCGTGATCGGTGGGAAACACGTCGACACGAGAGCGACGATCGAGTCGATCAATCCGGCCCTACCCGATCAGCAGGTTGGCACGTCCGCTGCGGCAGGCAAAGGGCACGTCGATGAAGCACTCGACGCGGCGTGGGCGGCGTACCCCGACTGGTCGGGGCGAACGGCAGAGGAACGCGCTGGTTTGATCTATCGCGTGGGAGACCTCATTGCAGAGCGCAAGTTCGAGTTCGCAGCCTGGCAGACGTTCGAGGCGGGAAAGAACTGGGCAGAGGCGGAGGCCGACGTCGCCGAAACGATCGACTTCTGTCGCTACTACGCACTCCAAGCGTTGCGGCTCGCCGAACCGGTCGATCTGGCACCGTGTCCGGGTGAGGAGAACGAGGCGTGGCTTCAGGCACTCGGCGCAGGTGTGGTGATACCGCCGTGGAACTTCCCGCTCGCGATCCTCGCGGGGATGACCATCGGGCCGGTTGTGGCAGGCAACACCGTCGTCGTCAAGCCTGCATCCAACACCCCGCTTGTGGGTTGGGGCTTCATGAAGGTGCTCGAGGATGCCGGCTTACCGCCCGGTGTCGTGAACTATCTGCCGGGTTCGGGTGGCGAGATCGGTGACTCGCTCGTCGACCACCCGCTCACGAGGTTCGTCAACTTCACCGGATCGAAGGAAGTCGGACTCCGAATCGGGGAACGCTCGGCCAAGGTCCATGAAGGCCAGAAGTGGCTGAAACGTGCCTACATGGAGATGGGCGGCAAGGACGCTCTCATCATCGATGACACCTGCGACCTCGATGCGGCTGCCGCTGATGCCGTGCGATCGGCTTTCGGATTCCAGGGACAGAAGTGCTCGGCGTGTTCACGTCTCATCGTCTTCGAGTCGGTCCACGATGCCGTGCTCGAAAAGGTCGTAGAGATCGCGTCGCAACTCAGCGTTGGCCCACCGCGTGACAACCACGCGATGGGACCCGTGATCTCTGCGGCACAGCACGCTTCGATCCTGTCCGAGATCCAGCGGGGTCTCGATGAGGGGGATCTCGTCATGGGGGGCAAGCCGATCGATCGCGATGGCGGCTACTACATCGAACCGACCGTGTTCGACGGTGTCGATCCGAACGCGCGCCTTGCCCAACACGAGATCTTCGGCCCCGTGTTGTCTGTGATCACCGTCAAGGACTTCGACGAAGCACTCTCGGTTGCCAACGGAACGGAGTTCGGCCTCACCGGTGGCGTGTACTCGAACGACGAGCGTCGCCTCGAGCGAGCCAAACGCGAGTTCCACGTCGGGAACCTGTACCTCAACCGCAAGATCACCGGCGCCCTCGTCGGGATACAGCCGTTCGGTGGGTTCAACATGTCGGGGAGCAACGCCAAGGCAGGTGGACCGGACTATCTGCGCCTGTTCATGGAGATGAAGACGGTCAGCCGCAGGATCGAGTAGCGGTTCGCGAACCGGGTGTCGGGTATCTGAACACTTGCAAGATCAGCGAATAGGGAGCAGTCGTTTACCGTTCACCGACAAGACCTGAGCATCCAGAGATGGCCCAGGGTTCCTACTGTGAACGGTGAACTGTCAGCTGTGAACTGTTGGCTGTTGGCTGTGAGCTGTCGGCTGTGATCCCAACGATTCTCCGACTACGTAGTGTGCCTACTCACCGCTGTAGGTGTACCAGATCACAGCGTTGCCGAGGGTGTCCGAGACGATCACCGTGTCTCCGCCGTTGGACCATACGGGGGTGTCCGAACACCACTTGATGCTGTCGGGCGGACCGCCACTGCACCCGGTCACGACCGTTACGGAGTCTCCGGGTGCCAGTACCGTGTTCTTCGGGAAGGTGAGTCGGTTCGACGAACTCTCGTCCCGTATCGTCCAACCGCTGAACGACACTCTGCCGTAGCCCTCGTTGATGAAGGTGACGTACTCCTGGTCGAGGGCGTCGTCATCGGGTCCCGGGGGATCGAACTGGATCTCTCCGACACGCACCACAGGGCGATCGGCACGGATCGCTTCGTCATCGCCACAGACGATCGTTCCCCACATCCCCTTCCCCGACTGGTAGGCACGCGCTTCGAGGGCTTTCAGCTCGCTCTGGAACGGACCACTGTTCTGAACGGCCAGGGCGTTCCCGTCGGCGACGAGCGTCGCGTTGAGGAACTCGACACCCGTGTCGGTCTCCAGATAGGCGTATCGCAACAGCCGACCGAACTGGTCTAGGTCGGTCTCGCCTGCAACGAGCACGAGTTCACGGTTGGTGATGAGCGAGGAGAGGAGGGCACTCGCTTCCGGACCCCAACACTCGTCGAGTTCCGGTGCGTTGATGCCATCGAGACGAACGATGACCTCGCTGCCATCGAGCAGCATCGCGAGCGTGTCACCGTCGGTGACGGCAGTCACGGTGCCGATCTCGCGATCTTCGGCAGGGGGAAGCGTCGGAGTCGTCGTCGTTGCGGATTCGCCAAGCGGGATGGTCGTCGTCGACGTCGTGCTTTCCTCGAACTCGGGGGGCAGCGGACGCGTCGAGGTGCAGGCGGCCGCCACGAGAGCGATCACCGAAACCAGCAGAATGATTCTTCTCCGCATGGCACAACGGTATAGCGAGTTCCAGCGAACTCGCCGCATCCGAATCCTAAAGTGGGGAAAGTCGTCGATTCGAGAGGAAGTACTTGTGGAGAACGCGCTCGACCTCACCGGCAAGGTGGCCGTGGTCACCGGAGGCAATCACGGGATAGGTCTCGGTATGGCCGAGGGCATGGCAGCTGCAGGTGCCTCTGTGGTGATCTGGGGAAGGAACGAAGTCCGCAACGAAGAAGCGATGGATCGGCTCTCAGGGTTCGGCGGCGAAGTACTCGCACTGGGCGTCGACGTAGCCGATGAGCAAGCAGTCGTCGACGGGTTCCAGGCCACGATCGATGCCTTCGGTGCAGTCGATGCCGTCTTCGCGAACGCTGGGGTCGGTGCAGGTGCAACAGCGTTTCACGAGATGACGACACAAGAGTGGCGGTGGATGTTCAACGTCAACATGGAAGGCGTGTTCTGGACTTTCCGCGAGGCGGTGAAGCATATGAAGGTGAGAGGATCGGGATCCCTCGTCGCGACCTCTTCGATCTCTGCCGACATGGGTTTCCCACGCGGTGAACACTACGCGGCGACGAAGGCCGCTGTACGCGCGCTGATCCAGGGCATCGCCGTCGAGTACGGCAAGTACGGGATCAGGGCGAACGCCATCGCACCGGGCTGGGTCGTCACGGGGATGACGGACGGGTTCCTCGAAGGCGAGCGGTTCGAGACGACCGTCAAGCCGCGGATCCCTCTCGGACGGTGGGGTTCGCCTGAGGACTTCGCCGGTATCGCCGTGTACCTCGCATCGGACGCATCCCGCTGGCACACCGGGGACACGATCACTATCGATGGTGGCTACCTCAAGAAGTAGGCCGTTCCCGCCGTCCTAGAATCGGCTGACCGGAGCCAACAAGCGAGGAAGTCATGATCACCTTCGATGAACAGGTCGCGATCGTCACAGGAGCGGGCCAGGGACTCGGTCGTTCTCACGCTCTCGCTCTCGCTGCCAGAGGTGCCAGGGTCGTCGTCAATGACCTCGGTGGTGCACGTGATGGCACAGGCGCTTCACGAACCGCGGCAGAGGCCGTCGTAGCCGAGATCGAGGCCGCCGGAGGCGAGGCGATCGCCAACGCCGCCGACGTGACCGATGCGGACGCGGTGGGGGCGATGGTGAACGAAGCACTCGATCGGTGGGGCCGCATCGACGTCCTGATCAACAACGCAGGCATCCTGAGGGACAAGTCGTTCGCCAACATGGACCAGGCCGACTTCGACCTGGTCATCAAGGTGCATCTCACCGGGACGGCGATATGCACGAAGGCGGTGTGGGGCCACATGCGTGAGCGTGGGTATGGACGTGTCGTCGTCACGACGTCGTCGTCGGGCCTCTACGGGAACTTCGGTCAGGCGAACTACGGCGCGGCGAAGATGGGTGTCGTTGGGTTGATGAACACCTTGCGATCCGAAGGTGCGAAGTACGACATCAGGGTCAACGCCCTTGCACCGGTCGCGCACACGAGGATGACCGACGACCTTCTGCCCGACGAAGCGAAACAGCTACTCAAGCCGGAGGAGGTGACGCCGGCCGTGCTCTTCCTCGTCTCGAAGGACGCTCCCAACGGCATGATCCTCGCGGCAGGCGCCGGAGGGTTCGCGGCTGCTCGCATCCTCGAGACAGAGGGGATCTGGCTCGAACCGGGGGAGCGAACCCCGGAAGTCATCGCTGCCAGGATCGACGACGTTCTCGATCCTGAGGGCCAGCGCGAGTACATGGCCGGAGGTGAACAGTCGATGAAGTTCGTCGGCAAGGCGATGGAAGGAATGCAAAGCGCCCGATGAGGAGAGCATCATGAAAGAAGCAGTCATCGTTTCGGCAGCGAGAACTCCGATCGGCAAGGCGTACCGTGGCGCCTTCAACAACCTCGAGGCGCCCAGCCTCGGGGCCGTCCCCATCAAGGCGGCCGTCGAGCGGGCAGGTGTCGATCCGGCCGAGGTCGACGACGTCATCATCGGTTGCGCCATGCCTCAGGGAACACAGTTCCCGAACCTCGGTAGGCTCGCCGGTCTTGCAGCAGACCTCCCCACGTCGGTGAGCGGAATGACGATCGACCGCCAGTGTTCATCCGGGATGATGGCGATCGCGACCGCGGCCAAGCAGATCATGTACGACGGGATGAGTGTCGTCGTAGCCGGTGGCATCGAATCGATCTCTCTGGCACAGAACGAGCACACGAACATGTGGCGCATGATCGACCCTGCCCTCGTCGAGAAGCACCCCGCGGCGTACATGCCGATGCTCACGACCGCTGAGGTCGTTGCTGAACGGTTCGGAATCTCGCGCGACGCCCAAGACGAGTATGCATACCAGTCGCAGATGCGCACGGCGGCGGCCCAGGCAGCAGGAGCCTTCGACGAAGAGATCGTTCCGGTCACCGCCAACAAGATGCTCGTCGACCGTCAGACCGGAGAGGCCACCTACGAGGAGGTGACCCTGACCCAGGACGAGGGGAACCGGCCATCGACGACGCTCGAAGGGCTCTCGAACCTCGCTCCGGTCACCGATGGTGGTGTGATCACTGCAGGCAACGCCAGCCAGTTGTCCGACGGAGCGGCTGCCACCGTCGTCATGGACGCGTCGCTGGCGGAGGAACGGGGTCTCGAACCGTTGGGCTACTACCGCGGGATCGCTGTTGCAGGTGTCGACCCGGACATCATGGGCATCGGACCGGTGTACGCGGTCCCGAAGTTGTTGGCGAATGCAGGTCTCACGATGGACGACATCGATCTGTGGGAGCTCAACGAGGCGTTTGCCGTCCAGGTGCTCTACTGCCGTGACGAACTCGGTATCCCGAACGACAAGCTCAACGTCGACGGGGGAGCGATCTCTATCGGTCACCCCTACGGCATGACGGGTGCACGCATGGTCATGCATGCACTCCTCGAGGGAAAGCGTCGGGGTGCGCGCTACGTCGTTGCCACCATGTGTGTCGGTGGCGGAATGGGCGCTGCGGGGCTCTTCGAGGTCGCTTGATGCGAGCGATCGTTTGCTCACAGCTCGGTTCACACACCGATCTCGAGGTGCGAGACGTTCCCGAACCCGCGCTCGAGCCCGGGTCGGTCCGCATCGGGATGAAAGCGGTCGGCCTCAACTTTCCGGATCTCCTCATGGTCCAGGGGTTGTACCAGTTCAAGGCAGAGCCACCGTTCGTCCCGGGTGCCGAGGGCGCGGGGGTCGTGCTCGAGATCGGAGCCGACGTGAGCAACTTCGCTGTGGGCGATCGCGTGATAGCGGTGGGTCTGACCGGAGCGTTCGCAGAGCAGTGGGTCGTGGACGCTGCATCGATCGTGTCTCTGCCAGACGGCATCGACTTCACCACGGGTGCAGCGCTGATGCTGGCGTACGGAACCTCCTACCACGCTCTCGTCCAAAGAGCGGCCCTGACGCCGGATGAGACGCTCCTCGTTCTCGGGGCAGCCGGCGGTGTTGGATCGGCTGCCGTGGACATCGCCAAGGCGATGGGGGCGAGGGTGATCGCTGCCGCGAGTACGGATGACAAGCTCGAGTTCTGCCGATCGATCGGAACCGACGCCACGGTCAACTACGCGACCGACGACTTCCGAGGGCACCTCAAAGACATCACCGGGGGACGGGGCGTCGACGTGGTCTTCGACCCGGTCGGGGGAGAACTCTCAGAGCAGGCACTTCGCTCGATCGCGTGGGGAGGACGCTACCTCGTCATCGGATTCGCCTCGGGTGACATCCCGAAGGTCCCACTGAACCTCCCACTCTTGAAAGGGGCCTCGATCGTTGGTGTCTGGTGGGGGACGTTCACCCAGCGAGAACCCGACGTCCACAGAGCGAACACGGCAGCACTCTTCGTGATGGTGGAGGATGGTCGGTTGGCTCCCC
>JAJRYI010000395.1 GCA_024275815.1 Actinomycetes bacterium
CTTGATCTCCCAGGCGATCTCACATCCGAACTGGAAGTTGAGGCGCTTGTCGTCGATGGACCAGGAGCGGTTCGTCGACATGTACACACCGTCGTCCGTGTCGGCGATGATCTCGTCGAGCGTCCTGGTACCCGGGAGGAGCCCGACGTTGGTCATCCTCACCATCGGCAACCGGTTGTAGCCATCTCCCCTGACCATGCCGCCGGGGGCCAAACCGGCGATCGCTGCGGAGTCACGCCCGGAGAGCACCCCGACCCAGATCCCGTCCTTGACGATGTCGACCGGTTGTGCCGGTGTCCCCTCGTCGTCGAACCCGAAGGTGCCGAGGGCCCCGGGCAGTGTTGCATCCGCGGTGATGTTCATGAGCTCAGAGCCGTACCGGTGTGTGCCGAGTTTCTCGAGTTCGAGGTGGCTCGTGCCGGCAAAGGCTGCCTCCCATCCAAGGATGCGGTCCAGTTCGATGGCGTGGCCCACGGATTCGTGGATCTGGAGGGCGAGCTGTGACCCCTCGAGAACGAGGTTCGTCTCGCGCTCCTCCATCTCGGGGGCGCTGAGCAGGCCAACGGCCTCCTCGGCGATCCGTTGTGCGTTCGCCTCGTACTCCCATGCACGGATGGTCTCGTAGCCACCGGTCTCGTACTGCCCGAAGGACTGGGGGTACGACCTACGCTGGGTCTCGTGCTCACCGATCGCTGTGGCGTCATACCCGCCGCCGGACTCGATGAGGTGCTGGTGGATCCTGTGTCCCTGGGACGAGACGAACCACTTGTTCGTGTCCCAGAACGCAAGGCTCCCGGTCGCAATGGCAACGCCGTCGACGGCCTGCATCGTTGCGGTGACGTTGACGAGCATGTCGACCTTGTCGGTCAGAGACACGGCGAAGGGGTCCTCGGTGTGGGGGGTCTCCCAGAAGGTCCGGGCGACGGGGACGTCTGCGAACTCCATCGGGGGGCCCGGTACGAGCCCGGATGCCTTCGCGATCGCTGCTGCCCGTTCGCCTGCGGCACGCACCGCTGCGGCACTGAGATCTGGCGTTGCGGCGAACCCCCACGACGATCCGATGAGCGCCCGAACGCCGACACCGGCGTGTTCGGAACGGTCGAGCTGGTCCAGGTTCTGGTTCTGGACGTTGATCGACTCGGATCGAGAGATCACGACACGGGCATCCGCGTAGGACGCCCCGGCATCGAGGGCACCCTGTACCGCGAGTTCAGCTGAGTCGAAGATGATGGGGCCTCCTTCGTCGGCCGTTCACAGTTTTCCGTTCACTCTTGACAGTAGGTGCGCCCGGATGGTCACTCACCGATCGGGAGCGCCACAGGGTCGGCGACACCGGTGACCGCCTCGACCCTGATCTCGACTTGGATCGTGGACGGCGGGTCGGTGGCGTCTGGGGCCGCTCCGGAGCGCACGAGGCGGTACTGCAACCCGAACGCGTACGGCATCGGTGACACCTCGGTGACGTTGGAAGAAAGCAGGAGGGGGTCGGCGTACTCGGGTACGAGTCGTGTTTCGTTCGGATCAGCGACGCTGGTGCCCACGAAGCCCACGACGACATCGACCCTGGCGACGATCCCTTCTTCGACCGTCCACTCGACGTACCCGCCGTACTCGTCGATCGTCAGCGACTCGATGACGACGCTCACGTCATCGCCGACGTCGATCCGCACATCGCTCATCGTCTGTGGAAGGTCGGAAGGGAGTTCGAACTCCCTGACGGTGTCGACGACGGTTCGAGCGGCGTACGCGACGAGCTCTCCCCCGGCCGTCGGCGTATCGGCAGGGAACGTCACGGAGAGGAGCTCTCCACCGGTTCCCACCAGAGCGGGCCAGCGGTACTGGGCCTGCATCGCAACGGTCCCCGACGGTGTTGCCAACTCCCAGTAGGCGATCTCGAATGGGGAGACGTTCGACGGGTCACCGCTCGGGTTCACCGTCGTCGACACCGCTATGTGGGTGAGCGTCGGTGTCGACGTGACCTGCTCGACGCGTGCGTCGACCGTGTCGGTGACCGCCGTGTACCCAGAAGGGGGGTCGAGCACGACGTCGTTCTCGATGCTCGGCCCGGTGACGATCGCGTAGATGACGTAGATACCCACCGCGAGGGCACCGAGGATCGCAGCGATCACCGGCGGCTTCCACGGGATGTCGGACTCCCCCTCGATCGGCCCCATCCCGGTGGAACTGCTCTCGGGGCTGTGGTCGGTCACGATGCACCGCTAGATGACAGGGCGAACCCCTCGTCGATCGGCAGCCACACTTCACCCGAGGCTCGCAGCGCCATCTCACCGGGTGGCAGGTCACCGACCCAGGTGAGCGTCACGGTGCTGCCATCCTCATCGCCGTATCCAGCAGGAAGCCAACGCGGCCCTGCCCCTGCGATCAAGAGAGACGTACGGGTCGGGTCGTCCGTTGCAACGGCAAGCAGGACGGTCGTCGAGGATCCTCCGTCGGTCACACCGAGCAGCTCGACGGTGACACCGAATCCGACATCGACGACCGGTGTGTCGCCGCTGATCGTGAACGGGACCTCGATCGGGAAGAGCGCGATCGACTCGGCGGGATCCACGAAGTACCCGAGGTCCACCTCGGGAGCGATGTTCGACGGCGGCAACGACGTGGCGTCGTCGGCCGTCTTGACCTCACGGATGACCCGAACGCCGATGCCACC
>JAJRYI010000396.1 GCA_024275815.1 Actinomycetes bacterium
AGGCTCTTGCGGACCGGGTGCGCATGCAGGTCGGATCCGTCGACGTCGCCGCAGTGCTCGCCGTCCGTTCGCTCCCGGTCGACAAGCGGCACAACTCCAAGATCGACCGGACGCGTGTCGCTGCCTGGGCCGAACGCGTGCTCGCCGGTGGCCGGATGGGAAACCCATGAGGGTTCTCGTGACGGGTGCCACCAGCCTGCTCGGGCGCACGGTCACCGGGCAACTGCTCGCCAGGGGTGATGACGTAACGGTGTTCCAACGCCATTCAAGTGACATCGACACACGTGAGGTCCTTGGAGACATCTCCGACGCCGACGCCGTTGCGCGTGCAGCGGAAGGAGTCGAGGCCGTCGTGCACCTCGCAGCACGGGTCGGTGTGGTCGGTATCTGGAGAGAGTTCGAGAGAACGAACGTCATGGGCACGACGAACGTCGTGGCTGCTGCGCGCGGGGCGGGTGCATCACGATTCGTGCACGTGTCGTCCCCAGCAGTCGCCCATGCAGGAGAGTCGCTCGTTGGATCGGGTGCCGGCGCGGCGAACCCCAACAGTGCCCGTGGACCCTACGCGCGCAGTAAGGCGTTCGCCGAGCATGCAGCTCTCGCTGGGAACTCGTCCGACATGTCGGTCGTGGCGGTACGGCCACACCTCGTATGGGGACCGGGTGATACGCAACTCGTGGGCAGGATCGTCGAGCGTGCAAAACAGGGGAGACTCGCCATCGTCGGCACGGGTGCATCCCTGATCGACAGCACCTATGTCGACAACGCTGCCGATGCCCTCGTCGCAGCACTCGATCATGCCCCCGAGATCGGAGGCAAGGCTCTCGTCGTCTCCAACGGCCAGCCACGACCGGTACGCGAGTTGATCGATCGCATCGTGCGAGCCGCAGGACTGAAACCACCCAGGATCAGGGTCCCGTACCGCGTGGCACGCGGCGGTGGCCTCGTCCTCGAGAAGGTGTGGGATCGCATCGATCGGACGGAGGACCCTCCGATGACGAGTTTCCTCGCCGAACAGTTGGGGACCGCTCACTGGTTCGACCAGCGCGAGACCCGCCGGGCACTGCAGTGGTCTCCGGTGATCACCATCGATGAGGGGTTCACCCGGCTCGAACGCTGGTTCTCACAAGACCGGCGCTGACCGCTACAACTTGGGGAGATCGACGAGGCCGGGGTCGGGCGCGAATCACGCCCCCTGCAAGGAGTCCGGTGCTCGGGTGCGCCATCCTCGTCGCGTGATCGAGACGCGTGCGGTCCAACCTGGGGCGAGGCCCCGAAAGGTGGTCGAGGGTCTCACTGAATCTTCATGCGGACACGATGCTGTAAGGCCGTGGGCGAGATAGCGTTGCTCCAAGCAACCGAGAGCGCAGGCAGCCCCGACCATGCCGCGTTCCCGACATCTCGACATCCAGGGAGCCAAGACATGAGCGCGCTAGAGATCACCGAAGAGACCAAGGTTTCTGAGATTCTCGATGAGTACGGCGACATCGCCGATGTGATGGAGGCTCTCGGCATGAAACGTGTTGGCGGATTGTCGTTTCGCAGGGTGATCACGAAGGCTATCACCGTCAAGCGTGCAGCCAAGATCCACGGCGTTTCGACCGAGGACCTCATCGATAAGCTCCACGTCGCGGTTGCCCAGATCGAGTCGGCTAGGCCAGTCACGGAGATCTGAGCAACGGACGCCGCGCATACGTGAGGAGCGTGATGCGCTCGATCAAGGGTCCGCCCCGATCGGGGGCCGGGCTGTCGACGGGGTGGATACACTCGCTTCCATGACTGCCCCTTCCGTTTGGCTGACCACGCTTGGTTGCTCCAAGAACCAGGTCGACTCCGACAAGATCTCCTCGGTCCTCGGCGACTCGGGATACGTCGATGCCGATGACCCCGAGACCGCCGACGTCGTGATGGTCAACACCTGTGGGTTCATCGATGCAGCGCGCAGGGAGTCGATCGAGACGATTCTCGAACTCGCCGACACGAAGCGTGACGATGCGAAGCTCGTGGTGATGGGGTGCATGGCTCAACGGTACGAGCAGGAACTCATCGAAGCACTCCCGGAAGCGGACGCGGTGATCGGTCTGTCACGATACGGGGAACTCATCGATGAGATCGACACGATGACCGGGTGGCACCCGATCCATATCGGAGGCGTGAAACGGTCACACATGGACATCCTCGAGGTCGTACGACGACCAACCCCCACAACACCGTACGCCTACGTGAAGGTCGCCGAAGGATGCAACAAGACGTGTGCGTTCTGTGCCATCCCGCTGATCCGGGGCAAGCAACGCTCGAGGGCCGGGGACGGCATCGTCACAGAGATCGAAGGTCTCGTTTCAGGGGGAGTCCAGGAGATCGTCCTCGTTGCCCAGGATCTCGCAGCCTACGGGAGGGACAACGACGCAGGTTCCATCGAAGATCTCGTGGAGCGAGCGGCGTCTGTCGATGGGCTCGCCCGTTTACGTCTCTACTACCTGTACCCGAGGGAGATCCGTCAGGGGCTCATCGATCTGATGGCGAGTCACAGGACGATCGCCAACTACTTCGATCTGTCACTCCAACACTCCTCATCGAAGCTGCTCCGTGCAATGCGGCGACCCGGCAGCGGCGACGGGCACCGTGAACTCGTCGACTGTATCCGGGCTGCCGCCCCCGACGCGGCGACGAGATCGAGCTTCATCGTCGGCTTCCCCGGGGAAACAGATGACGACGTCGAAGATCTCGCAGACTTCCTCCGCGACGTTCAACTCGACTGGGCAGGGTTCTTCCCCTTCTCCCGTGAGGAAGGCACGACAGCGGCAGCGATGCAGGACCAGGTTCCCGGCGAGGCGATCAGCGAGCGGCTCCGGTACATCCAGAACATCCAGGACGAGATCACCATGGCGAAGAACGCAGCGGTGGTCGGAGCCACGGTGCGGGTCCTCGTCGACCAGGTCGAAGACGGCCAGGCGGTCGGTCGGTCACACCGTGAGGCTCCCGAGATCGATGGCATGATCCTTCTCGATGCCGGGTCACCGGGGGAGTGGGTCAATGCGACCATCACCGGTGCCTATGGGACAGACACGACCGCGACGGTGGTCGAACTGTGAACGTCGAGACCCTTGCTGTCGGGACCGAACTCCTTCTCGGTCAGATCGTCAACACCAACGCTGCCGCCATAGCCGTCCGCCTCGCCGACTCGGGGATGACCCACGTCCGCCAGACCGTCGTTGGCGACAACGCAACCCGGATGCAAGATGCGATACGCGAAGCGGTTGGTCGTTGTGATGCACTCGTGATCACCGGTGGTATCGGGCCGACACAAGATGACATCACGAGGGAAGCGGTGGCAGCCGTTGCGGGTGTGCCCCTCTTCTTCGATGAAGCGTACGCACGAGACATGCGCGTCCTGTGGGAGCGAAGGGGCAGGGAGTTTCCCGAGTCCAACCTGCGTCAGGCGTATCGGCCGGAGGGTGCCGTTGCGATCCCCAACCCGAAGGGGAGCGCGCCGGGGTTCCGGATCGAGGTCGACGGGTGTTGGATCTTGGCTCTCCCCGGCGTTCCCGCCGAGATGCTCGCCATGCTCGACGACGACGTCATGCCGTTCTTGGTGAGTATGACCGGGGACGATGCCTCGATCGTCGTCAGCCGGGTGATCAAGAGTTGGGGGATGTCCGAGGCCGCGGTCGGGGAGCTCCTCAGTGATCTGTTCGAGGGGTCGGAGAACCCGACGGTCGCGTTCCTGGCATCCGCTGGGGTGATCAAAGTGCGTCTCACGGCTCGGGCATCCACGCAAGAAGCTGCTCACTCCCTGATAGCACCACTTGAAACCGAGGTTCGACGTCGACTGGGTGACCACATCTTCGGTGTCGACGATGACACGATCGAAGGGATCATCCATGCGCTCCTCCTCGAACGACGCTGGACGATCGCGACAGCGGAGTCGGCAACGGTAGGTATGGTTGCTTCTCGACTCACCAGCGTTGCGGGATCCAGCGCCACGTTCCGGGGGTCCATCGGTGCCTATGCATCGGACATCAAGACGTCACTGCTCTACGTTCCCGAAGACCTGATGCGGACCAAAGGCATCGTCTCTCAAGACACTGCGCTCGCGATGGCCCGCGGTGTGCGTCGCCGCCTCGGTGCCGACGTAGGCGTGGCAGTGACCGGGTCTGCAGGTCCGGAACCGCTCGAGGTGGAAGCCGGGACGATGTGTGTCGCCGTCGTGACACCCGACGGGGAACGCGCGAGGACCTTCACGATGCCGGGAGACCGAGAACGGGTCCGCACGTACACCGCAACCGCGGCGCTGCATCAGACACGATTGGCCCTGATGGGATCATGAGCGGTCACGCGTTCCTCGCCGTCGACCTCACGACACAGGAACGCCACGCGCTCTCCGCCGCACTCCAGGATGCAAGCCCGGGGTCACCGGTTCCAGGGAAGCGGCAGCCGCCGGAGAACTGGCATCTGACGTTGCGGTTCCTCGGCGAGACGTCGGTCACCACCGGAGAGGTACTGCTTCGAGAGATCGAGGAAGCGGTCGACCTCGCCCCGGGACGGGTCAAGGGAGTCGGGCTCGGAGTCTTCCCCAGGCCTGCACGGGCCTCTGTGCTGTACGTTCGCATCGATGATCCGACGGAGCTACTCACCCGTCTCGCGGCCCGCTGCGAGGCAGCTGCAAGGGACGTTGGATTCACGCCCGAAGAGCGTCCGTTCGTACCGCATCTGACGCTCTCGCGACTCCGGCCCGCACAGGATCTGCGAGGTCTTCTCGACACCTTCGGCGACTTCGACGTCGCGATCGCGGTGACGGGTGTGACGCTGTTCCGTACCCGTCGATCCCGGTCACGGCTCTGGTATGAGGCGATCGATACGGTCGATCTCGTAGGGGTCGGTTCGTGATCTCCTGGTGGTGAAATCGCTCGCCGCTGGGGGGACGGCGGTACCGTGGGTTCGGTACAGCGATCCACCCCGAGTCACGTGCCCCCTACCATGTGCACACCGTGCTCCGGGTGGAGCGCTGGTGCGATCGGGCCATTCGCCGGGAGGGACGTGATGCACACCGAGGCGTTGAGAGCGAATCTCGAGAGGACAGCGGTCGCTGTCGTGATCCCCGATGATCAGCTGGCTCTCCTCGAGATCGCCGCTCCTATGTCGGGCGTCTATCAGAACACGCAGCGACTGCTCGAGGAGATCAACCATCAGTATGTAGGGTGGGTCGACACCATCTCCGAGCTCCATGGCCGGGCGATGCGCGACTTCTTCTACTACAACGGCCACGCCGACGGTGTGCGCGCCCTCGAGGTGTACTGCGACCTCTACGACAAGGCCGTTCGCGAGGCCACGCCGATCCCGCTGCGCGAGGATGCCATCCGGTGGTGGCTCGCGTATCTCGAGAAGATCGTCACCGACTCGGGCGAGGGACTCGAACGCAACCTCACCGTCGTGGATCGCTCGATCGCGAGCCTCTCGAGGCGTATCGCAGAAGAACCCCACCTCTCGGCTCCCGCATCGGCCCGCCTGCACCGGCTCGCGGCGACGCTGCATCGAACGGTGGGGCCAACGGACGCCACGTGTGTCGACACGATGCAACTTCTCAAAGAGGTGCTCGATCACGTCTACTCGCTATGGCTCGATCGGGAGGACCCTGCAACGTCGTATCGAGAACTCGTCGACGCCGATCAGCGAGATGCCAGGATCCCCGACGGGATCAGCGCCGTGTCCCACGTGACACTCGTTGGATATCGAAGCGATCTGGCAACGATGGACACTGCTGCGCCGATGATGTCCGACGCCGAACGCCTGCTCGAGTTACCGGATCACCTCGCGATCACCCGCACCTACCTCATGGCTGCCGACGAGATCGATCAACGTGCAGGTACAGCCGATACCTCGGTTCACAATCGGGCGCTGTGGCTGTGCTACTTGCTCGGTGAAGAACTCCTTGCACCTATCCACGAGAAGGCGCTTTGGGCACTTGCCCGGATCAGTCGTGCCCTCGTGGCCGATGCTGAAGACGAGACGTTCGAGCACTTCGTCGAGCAGGTCTTTGCGACGCTTCGTTGCGGCGACGACGGATTCGCGTCGGGAGCACTCGACTTCGTGCGAAGCCTCGGCATGTCCACGATCGACGGTGCTCGTCAAGACAGGATCGACCTGGTCATGGACGAGATACTGACCCTGGAGTTCCACAGGCCGGAGTTCGCCGGGTTCACCGATGAATTGGGTATACGCGTCAACCCCAACCACCTCAAGAACATCCGCACCTACCTCGGCATCATCGATGTCGACCCGTGGCGAGCGCGCCACCTGCTTGCGGGCCTGCTCATCCACCTCGAGACCGGGGGTGTGTTCATCGCCGACACCGACCTCTTCCAGAAAGACGTCTCTGAGTTGCTGTCCTCCGACATAGCTCCGGTGTACGACCAGGTGATCCATCTCCTTCGTCGGTTCCCCGTCTACTTCAACGACATCGGGGCGGAGGGCCAGTTACGCGCGGTTTCGACCCGTCTCGACGAGATCGACGCTCGCAGGGACCCGATCTGCCACTTCCTGCGGAAGCAGAGCCACGTCGAGAGCAACCCGATGCTCGTGCCCATCGTCGAGGAGGTCGGGGCGTTCTGGGCTACGGGGGATGGATCGGTCCTCGCGAGGTACCTCCCTGAGGAGGCGCATGGTGACCTCGACGTCGAGACGGATCGGTACCGTGGCCTGCACAACGTCTTCAGTCGACTCGTCGAGTTGGCTGGACCGATCGACAAGCTGTTCGAGATGCCGATACCGGACGTCCAGAGGCTCGTCGACGACATGACGGATGAGACGGAACACGACAGGGAGAAGGCGATCCTCCTGTTCCGGCTTCGGTTCGAACTGGCCCGTAAGTACACACTGAGTCACGCCGACCTCATGGAACGCTTGATCGCGTTCCACGGCGTGTCGACCAGAGTCGTGCGCGGCATCGAATCCGACATCGAGCACGGAAGGTACCTCCCGGCGATCGATGTGCTCCTCACGATCATGGAAGACCTGAAGCGTCAGATACTCGATCGCAGACCAACACAAGCATCTGAGGAGATCTACCGAAAGCGGCACATCGGAACCGGCATACCATCGATGTACGGGCGGTATAGGGAAGAGAAGCTCGAAGCCGTGGGACTCTCCTTTCGGATCGCCTCACTCGTCGGTGCCCTCCTGGACAGGATGCCCGCCGCTCAACGATTCGAGATGCTCGACGGCGCCGCTCTCGCCAACGCCCGTGACCTGCTGCGACTGCTCCAGCGGGCGTTGCGCGTCGAAGGGTACGAGTCGTGGAACCTCGAGACCACGCTGTCGATGTTCGACGAGGCCATCGTCACCGGTGGTGTGGCACGCGAAGAGTTTGCAGACATCGTTCGCGCGATCTCCAAGGCGGTGCAATCGATCATCCAGCAACGCCTGTTCGAGGGCTACAGCGAGGTCTTCGGCATCATCGGCCGCCAGATCGCCACCGAGGACCCCGGCTCGGATGCGGAGCGGGAGAAGGCTGTGATCAAAGCGTACGAGACGTTCCTGCGCACGCTCATCGGCGAGAGTCTGGCACTTCAGCGTATCGACAACATCACGGCGCACCTCCTCGAAGCACTCTCAGATGACACGAGGCCGTGGTCTGTCGACGAGTCTCGTTCGCTTCCGTCGGCTGCATCGGTCGATCTCGTCCCGCTGTCGGGTGGTGAGCGATCCAAGGGGCGGATCGCTCTCGGGAACAAGGGGTTCATGCTGACACGCCTCGCGGGGTTCGGCTTCCCGATACCGCCGGGGTTCATCATCACGACCGATCTGTCTCGCAACGCGATCGGGAGGAAGCTCGAGACGATCCCGGACGAGTTGTTCGAGAGGGTCGTTGAGCGAATCGGTGTTCTCGAAAGTGGTGCTCGTGGACGCTTCGGCGATGAGGATCGCCCGCTGCTGCTCTCCGTGCGGGCAGGTGCGCCGCTCTCGATGCCCGGCATGTTGGATTCGTTCCTCAACGTCGGTGTCAACCCCGACATCGTCGAAGGGTTCGCTTCGACCTCGGAGAGTCCGTGGGCTGCATGGGATGCGTACCGCCGCTTCCTCCAGTTCTGGGGGATGAGCCAGGGACTCGACCGGGATCTCTTCGATGACGCCATGTCACGGGCCAAGGAGGAGTCCGGGGTGCCGAAAAAGGCGTTCCTGTCGGTTCCACGGATGCGACAACTGGCCTTCGAGTACCGCACGTTGCTTGCAGATCACGGTGTTCCCGTCGTCGACGAGCCGTTCGCCCAGCTTCGGCGTTGTATCGTCCTCGTCGTTGATTCCTGGAACTCCTCGATGGCGACGATGTACCGCGAGGAGATGGGGATCTCCCACGGATGGGGCACAGCAGTGATCATCCAGCGGATGGTGTACGGCAACCTCAGCCCGCAGTCGGGTACGGGCGTTGCGTTGGTCCGACGGAGCGGCTCGAACGGATCGATCGAACTGGCAGGGGACTACGTGTCCTACGGCCAGGGAGACGACGTTGTCAGTGGCCTCGTCGAGACGTTCCCCGTCAGCAACGCTCAACGGACCGACCCGAGGCTGCGCACGTTTCGCTCCCTGGAACGAGATCGTCCTCCGATCTACGCTGAGCTCGAGCGGCTCGGGCGATCGCTCCTGATCGAGTACCGGCTTCCCGACCAGGAACTCGAGTTCACGTTCGAATCGGAGAACCCGGCGGATCTTCACGTTCTTCAGGCACGCGAGGCGATCCGTGAGTCCCTCGACGTCGTAGCGACCTTCGTTCAGACCGAGGCACTGCAGGCGTCACGGGTCGGCGTCGGGATCGGCGTCGGTGGAGGAGCGGGAAGCTACCGCCTGGCGCTGAACCAGGAAGACATCGATCGTCTCAGAAGCGAGTACCCGGACGAACAGATCTTGCTCGTACGCCCCGACACGGTTCCAGACGACATCGAGTTGCTCATCAACGCCGATGCGCTCCTCACAGCGCTCGGCGGTGCGACGAGCCACGCTGCTGTGGTCGCCAGGACGCTCGGGCGAACGTGCGTGGTCGGCTGTCGTGCGTTGCGTGTACTCGAATCTGAAGGATTGGTGGAGATCGGCGGCACAACCCTCCAGCCGGGGGATATCGTTTCGGTCAGTGGAGTCGATGGCTCCGTCTTCGTCGGCAGACAAGCCGTCGAGCTGGCCGAGCACCCACACTGGGTGACCATGGAGATCGGATCACAGGAATGAACGCTCACGAAGCAGGCAACGACAATCTCGGGATCAACGGTCTCGGCCGGATCGGGAAGTTGACGCTGTGGCACCACGTGGCCCGCCGCCACTTCGGAGGCATCGTGGTCAACGTCGGCAGAGATGTCGGGCAGGGGATCGAAGCTGTGTGTGGCGCCATCGAACGTGACTCCACCTATGGGGCGATGCATCGTTTCCTCTTCGGCGTCAACGCGGATCCGTGTGTACGGGTCGTCGATGCCGATCGGGGTCACCTCGATGTGGCCGGTATCGCGGTGACCGTCCTGCGCGAGGCGCGCAACCCGAGAGATATCGACTGGAAGCGGCACAACGTACGCGTGGTCGTCGACACGACCGGGGTCTTCAGCGACCCGACACGTATCGCAGACGATCCCAAGGGAGCACTTCGGGGGCACCTTGCAGCTGGAGCCGAAAAGGTGATCAACAGCGCAGCGTTCAAGATCCGTGACGGTGGCATGTCGATGCCCGACGACGCTGTGACGTTGATCGCCGGCATCAATCAGGATGCGTTCGATCCCGCGAGATACAATCTGATCTCCGCTGCCTCCTGCACGACGACCGCAGTCGCGCACATGCTCAAGCCGTTGCTCGATGCGCTGGGCACGTCGAGCATCATGACCGCAGCCATGAGCACGGTGCATGCAGCAACTAACACACAGCAAGTGCTCGACACGGTCCCTGCAGCGGGTTCACGGGACCTGCGCAAGAACCGTAGTGTCCTCAACAGCATCATCTTGACTTCGACGAACGCCACCGCCGCCCTCGAACAGGTCATGCCGGAGATCCGCCAGATCGGTTTCATGGCCGACTCGGTTCGGGTTCCGGTCCAGACGGGATCCCTTGCGATCCTCAACCTCACGTTCCAGTCCACGGTCAACGAGGATGATGAGTCCAGCGTGACGCGCGAGATCTTGAACGGCATCTACGCCGCTGCGGCCGAAGGCTCCCAGCGGGGACATCTCGTGTACAGCGAGGAACAGAACGTCCCCGCCGACTTCGTAGGGTCACGTGCAGCGGTCGTGCTCGAGGGGAAGGAGACCCACACCCGTACCGGTTTCTCGGTCGTGGACCTCACGACGCTCCCGGGTATCGACTCAGCGATCATCGAGGCACTTCACGAGACGAGCATCAGCGTCCCCGTCACACACGCAAAGCTCTTTGGCTGGTACGACAACGAGTTCGGAAGCTACACGAACCTGCTTGGAGACCTCACGGTCCACATCCACCAGAGTCTCGACGCGTAGGGCAGGGGCGTCGACGATCCCCGGAGCGATCGGGTAGCCGGGTCAGGAGCGAAATCCTCGACATCGAACAGGTGTTCGGTTACCGTGTTGCCTGGGAATCGAATGTCAGGCATGTCATTCGATCCGCAATCTGTCACACACGATTGATACGGTGTTGCAAACACGGCGAAAGGGAAGAGCAGATGGCTTCACAAGCGAGCGATCACGACAAGAACCTCGAGATGGCGATGGGCCAGATCGAGCGGCAGTTCGGCAAGGGGGCCATCATGCGCCTCGGTTCCGACGAGATCCGCCGCATGGAGTTCATCCCGACGGGGGCGCTGTCACTGGACCTCGCACTCGGTATCGGTGGCGTGCCTCGCGGCCGGGTCGTCGAGATCTTCGGTCCGGAGTCCTCCGGGAAGACATCGCTCTCCCTCCACATCATCGCGGAGGCACAGCGAAACGGCGGTACGGCGGCCTTCATCGATGCCGAGCACGCTCTCGACCCGATCTATGCGAAGGCGATCGGGGTGGACATCGATGAACTGTTGATCTCACAGCCCGACACCGGGGAGCAGGCCCTCGAGATCGCCGACATGTTGATCCGGTCGGGAGCCCTCGACGTCGTCGTGATCGATTCGGTCGCAGCCCTCGTCCCGAGAGCGGAACTCGAGGGTGATATGGGAGACACCCACGTCGGCCTCCAGGCTCGCCTCATGTCCCAGGCGCTACGCAAGCTCTCGGGAACCATAAACAGATCCAACACCACGGCGATCTTCATCAACCAGCTCCGCGAGAAGATCGGTGTGATGTTCGGTTCGCCTGAGACGACCCCCGGTGGCCGGGCACTCAAGTTCTACTCGAGTGTGCGTATCGACATCCGCCGGATCGAGGCGATCAAGGTCGGTACCGACAACATCGGCAACCGTGTTCGTGTCAAGATCGTCAAGAACAAGGTCGCTCCGCCGTTCCGCTTGGCGGAGTTCGACATCATGTTCGGTGAGGGGATCTCGCGTGAGGGGAGCCTCATCGACGTAGCCGTCGAACAAGGAATTGTGCGTAAAGCGGGTGCCTGGTACACGTACGACGGAGACCAGCTCGGTCAGGGACGCGAGAAGGCCAAGGAGTATCTGCGACAGAACCCTGAACTGTCGATGCAGCTCCAGGATCAGGTGCTTCGAGCGGTCGGGCTCGTCGAGGATGAGGATGCCGCAGACGGCGAATCTGAAGTCGTCGATGCCGATGGAACCGGGGCCGCGGAGGGTGAATGAGCCTTTCTTGATTTTCGCGTTCCCGAATCGGGTTGCGTGCGGTACTATCGGGG
>JAJRYI010000397.1 GCA_024275815.1 Actinomycetes bacterium
AGCGGAGAATCATGAACGACAGCGACATCCAGATCGTCCTTGCCTTGGCGCACGGAACCTTGAGCGGAGAAGCCGAAGAGCGCGCCCGGGCCCGCGTCGAGGCCGACCCTGAACTCGCCAGCGAACTCGCTGCACAGATCACCGCCATCGAGGCGCTCGACGAGCTCCCCGCCGTAACGTTGAGCGACGTGGAGAGATCGACGTTGCGATCCAACCTCGTGACACAACTCCATCTCGAACCCGCACCCACCCCCGCACCTGCCCCCCGTCGTACCTCTCGATGGTGGAAGCCCGTCGCCGGACTTGCAGCAGTCGCGGCAGTCGCTGTCGCCTTCGTCGCGGGACCCGGCGTGTTGTTCGGCAGTAGCGAGTCTGCAGAGGACGTTGCCTTGGTCGCGACCGATTCCGTATCCCGCGACGAGAGCGCCGACGTCGTCCAGGGAGGGGAGTCCGGCCTGGCCGATTCGGCACCGACCACGACCTCGACGGACACCGAGAGTTTCGCCGTCGAAGCCTTCACGCTCCCCGAGATACCCGAATCCGAAGTCGGTCGTCTCCTCGCTCTATCGGCAGACATCGATTCTGCGACCCAAGACACACAGAAGATCACAGGAGGTGCGCTAGAACGCACATCCATCGACGTTGCCGTCCTCGAGGACTGCATCGACACGCTCGGGGAGACCCTTCCCGCATCCCCTCTCGTCCCTCTCGCTGTGACGACGACCGACGGCGGGGTACAGGTGGTTCATCTCGGTGTCGGTGCCGAGGGAGAGGCCACGAGCATCATCAGTCTCGACCTCGCTACGTGCCGGGTGACGGCAACGACCCCCTAGCCTGACACGGGTCACCGTTATCCGGCTATTCTGTTGGTCTATGGTCGAACCCAACCCTCCCCTTTCCGCCCGCGTCGCCGACTTCCTCGAGATGCTGGCGAATCGCATCCGTGAACTCTCCGTGGATCGCGCCGCAACCGGGATCACGTGGGCAGCGATCGGCCTCATCATCGTCGTCACCTCCGTGATGGCCGTTTTCTGGCTACTCGTCGGAATATTCCGGGCTCTCGGAACGCTTATCGGTACGGAAACCGCGTACGCAGCGGTGGGCCTGATCCTGATTCTGGTAGGAGCCTTCATCTGGTTGCGGCGGTTTCCCCAAGACCGAACCTCACAACAGGAGTGATCATGACCGAGAAGGTCCTCATCATCGGGTCAGGCCCCGCCGGCCTGACCGCAGCCATCTACGCCGCACGTGCCGGACTCGATCCCCTCATGATCGAAGGTATGGAACGCGGCGGCCAACTCATGATCACGACGGACGTCGAGAACTTCCCCGGCTTCCCCGACGGCATCATGGGTCCCGACCTCATGGATCAGATCCGCAAGCAAGCGGAACGTTTCGGAACCCGCATCGTCAGTTCCAACGTCACCGACGTCGACTTCTCTGAGAGGCCGTTCAAGGTATGGGTGGGCAAGGACGAGTACCGTGCAGATTCGATCATCATCACCACTGGGGCCTCGGCCCGATGGCTCGATGTTCCCGGCGAAGAGCGGCTGCGCGGATACGGCGTTTCGGCGTGTGCCACGTGTGACGGGTTCTTCTTCAGGGACAAGGAACTCGTCGTCGTCGGTGGCGGAGACACCGCCATGGAGGAAGCCATCTTCCTGACGAAGTTCGCATCCAAACTCACGGTGGTTCATCGCCGCGACGAGTTCCGGGCATCGACGATCATGTCTCAGCGGGTGCTCGACCATCCCAAGATCGAGGTCGCATGGAACGCCACGGTCGATGAGATCCTTGGTGATGAGTTCGTCACAGGCGTCGTACTCCGAGATACGCTCACCGATGAGACCAAGGAACTGTCGGCAGACGGCGTTTTCATCGCTATCGGCCACTCTCCCAACACCTCCGTGTTCGAAGGTCACCTCGAACTCGACGACGCCGGATACATCGTCACACCGCCAGGGCAAACGCGCACCTCTGTAGAAGGCGTCTACGCCGCAGGCGACGTGACGGACAAGGTATACCGACAAGCTGTCACGGCAGCAGGCCTCGGGTGCCAGGCAGCACTCGACACCGAACGCTGGCTCGACGGACAAGACTGAAGAGATCCGAGCTGGTGTAACGCCTGCGGCGCGACAGCAGCCTGAGAGGAGACGACATGGGTCAGAACACAATCAAGGTGACGGATGCAGACTTCGCATCGATCGTTGCATCCTCCACCCCGACACTCGTGGACTTCTGGGCCGAGTGGTGCGGGCCATGCAAGATGATGGACACCCCCCTCGACGAACTCGCTGGCGAGCTCTCCGGCAAGCTCACCGTGGCGAAACTCAACGTCGATGAGAACCCCGCAACGATGAGCACGTACTCCGTCATGAGCATCCCGACCCTCATCGTCTTCCAAGACGGCGAAGAGAAGCGTCGCTTCGTCGGCGCACGGAGCAAGGGCCAGTTGCAGGTGGAGCTCGCCGATTTCGTCAACTAGCACACGAATCTGGCACGATTGAGCTCGTGAGGCTCTATCACCA
>JAJRYI010000027.1 GCA_024275815.1 Actinomycetes bacterium
ATCGCAGGCCCTCGGACACTCGAGCACATGGTCGACGTGGTCCTGTATCTCGAAGGCGAGTCGGAGCAGGGTCTCCGATTCCTGCGCGGGATCAAGAACCGGTACGGGTCGGTCAACGAGGTCGGCGTGTTCACCATGACGACCGAGGGTCTCGCCGAGGTACCCGACCCGAGCGGACTCATGGTTTCGTACCGCGATGCAGACGCCGCCGGAAGCGTCCTGTTCCCGACCATTGAAGGGAAGCGGCCGATGGTCGTCGAGATCCAGGCACTCGTCGTCAAGACGGAGGCGCCCCAGCCCCGGCGCGCCGTGACCGGGTTGCCTGCAGCCCGCGTCCACCAGCTGCTCGGCGTTCTCGAGCGTCACGCTGCGATGCCACTGCGCCAGTTCGAGGTCTACGTATCGGTCATGGGAGGGATCAAGGTGACGGAACCTGCCGTAGACCTTCCGGTGGCTCTCGCTGTGGCATCTGCGTACGCGGATCTGCGTCTTGGGGGGACGGCTGCGTGGGGCGAGGTCGGGCTCACGGGAGAGCTGCGGCCCGTCGGTCGTCCCACGGTGCGCTCGGCAGAGGTCGAGCGAATCAACGCAGGCCCCATCGTGTCGAGCGAGTCACATCGGAGATTGTTCGATGCGATGGTCGCGGTTGGATTCGTCGCGCCGAGACGGTAACCCTCCCAAAGAAATCATTGCGACTAGCCTGCGAACGATGACACCAGCTTCTTCAACACCGATAGAACTCGTCCGCCGGTTCGCCCCGGGAACGCCTCTCCGTACGGCAGCCGAACTCGTGATGAGTCAGGGCACGGGGGCTCTCGTCCTCATTGGATCAGGCCCGTCCGTCGAGAGCGTGAGCACAGGCGGATTCGTGTTGAACGATGCGACGTTCACCGCCCAACGCCTCGCCGAACTCGCGAAGATGGACGGTGGCATCGTCGTGGACGATGCCACCGGGAAGATCATCGCTGCGAACGTGCACTTCATGCCGGATCCTTCGATCGAGACGGCCGAGACGGGGACCCGATTCCGTACAGCGGAGCGTCTCGCCATCCAGACAGGCTTCCCGGTCCTCGCGGTCTCGGAGGAAGGGCACCTCTACGCCATCGTGTTCTCCCGGATGGGTCGTTGCGCTCTCCAGGCCGTGACCGACCTCCGCGGTGAAGCGAACCCGCGCCTGCAGTCGATCGAGCGTCTCCGCCATCAGTTCGATGACTCCGTTGCCAGGCTTTCGCGGTATGAGGCCGATGGTCTCGTGTCCACACGCGACGTCGTCGGTGTCCTCCAGAGGGCGGCGGTCATCCGTCAGCTAGCACGGGCCCTCGATACGATCGCAGCCGAACTTGGAGACTCTGCAACACTGATCTCGCTACAGGCGTCCGATCTCATTCACGGTGTCGAGGAGATCGCCGAGCTGGTGAACATCGACTATCAACCGCGCAAGCCGCGCAAGGGATCTTCCGTCTTCAAGAAGATCGACATGATGGACCCCGATGATCTCTACGACTCCGAAGCGCTTGCCGAGGCTCTCGGACTCGGTCCCCTCGACGCACACGTCCAGCCACGTGGTGCCCGAGCGATCGCCGGCGTCCCCCGCCTTCCCGACTCGGTTGCCGATGCGATCCTGCGCAAGTTCGGCTCCTACGAGCGTCTCCTGAACGCCACAGTCGAGGACCTCGCAAAGGTCGAGGGAGTCGGTAGGGCCCGTGCACAGACGATTCGTGGCTACCTCAACGAGGTCAGTGACGCCGGCGTCATGTCCGATTCATCGTCGTGAGAGAACACGAGATCCCGAACACCGGTACAATCGCCTCTCCCCATCTGTTCTGAGGTTCCGTGGCCACGAAGAAGACACCCGCCAAGAAGGCTCCTGCCAAGAAGCCCGCTGCGAGCAAGACTGCCGCCAAGAAGGCTCCTGCCAAGAAGCC
>JAJRYI010000398.1 GCA_024275815.1 Actinomycetes bacterium
CCCCTGGCGGAGGAATCCGACCTGAGCCATCCCCGTAGCATCCGTGTGCCGGCGGGACTCCTCAGCATCGTCCTGTTCGCGGTGATCGCCTACGCACTGCTCGAAGCGTTCGGCAACGCCATGATCGCTCCGTTCGAGCCATCGAGCACTGCCGAGATCGCGAACATCATGTTCACGCGCTGGGTCATCCCGTTCGAAGTCGTGTCGTTCGTGCTCCTGACAGCGATGATCGGTGGTATCGCCCTGGCGAGGCGCGATGACGAGGAGGGCAGATCGTGACGATCTCACAGTTCCTTCTCCTCGGCTCCGCACTTTTTTCGATGGGTCTCTACGGCGTGATCACACGCAGGAACGCTGTGCTCGTGCTCGCATCGGTGGAACTCATGCTCGCTGCAGTCAACATCAACCTCGTCGCATTCGACTCGTACTTCCAGGATCAGCTGAAGTCCGGCCAGATGCTCTCCCTTTTCGTCATCGCACTCGCCGCTGCTGAGGTTGCGATCGGTATCGCGATCGTGCTGATGATCTACCGCAACCGTCAGTCGGCAGACGTCGACGAACTCAGCGAGATGAAGGGTTGATGCGATGAGTTTCCTTGCAACCATCCTCCCTCAGATCATCCTCGCAACAGAGGAAGGTGTCGAAGGCTCCGGGCATACCGAGGAGTTCGTGCCCGGGATCACCAGCGGACCGCTGGTCGAGTACGCATGGTTGATCGTCGTCGTCCCACTCATCGCGGCGTTCCTCATCGTGTTCTTCGGCAAGAAGTCACCGTTCAAGGGCTGGCTCATGGCGTGGCTGTCGATCGCTTTCGTCGCCGTCTACGGGACGATCTTGTTCATCCTGAACGCCACGCAGGGCATCGTCTACTACGGCCAGGTCGAGATCGCGCGAATCGGTGACCTCGTCCTCGAGTGGGGATGGTCCGTCGACGGTCTGTCCATCATGATGTACTTCCTCGTTGGTGTCGTTGGAACGCTGGTGTTCACATACGCAAAGAGCTACATGGAGGGCGATGTTCGCTTCACCTGGTTCTTTGCGTCGTTCTCGCTCTTTGCAGGCGGCATGCTCGTTCTCGTGTCGGCCCCGAACCTCATCCAGCTGATCGTCGGCTGGGAACTCGTCGGTGTTGCCTCCTATCTCCTGATCGGCCACTACTGGGAGGACTACGACAACGTCGACGCCGCGAACAAGGCGTTCATGGTTAACAAGGTCGCAGACGCTGGTCTCTTCCTCGGTGCGATCATCATGGCGGTCTCCGTCGGGTCGTTCCGATTCAACGACGTCATCGACGTCGTGGTGAAGGGTGAAGCGGGGCCGCTCAGCCAGTACGCCTTCTGGGCGGGGCTGCTGCTGTTCATCGGTGCGATGGGCAAGTCGGCCCAGTTCCCTCTCCACGTGTGGCTTCCCGACGCCATGGCAGGTCCGACCCCCGTGTCGGCTCTCATGCATGCCGCAACGATGGTCACGGCCGGCGTGTACCTCCTCGGACGTCTCTTCCCGTTCTACATCGATGTCTCCGGGCTGTTCGCAGGAGACGTCCGCAACATCATCATCGTCGTGGGCGGTCTGACGTTGTTCCTCACCGGTTTCCTTGCGATCGTCCAGGACGACATCAAGAAGGTGCTTGCGTACTCGACCGTGAGCCAACTCGGCTACATGGTCGCCGCCATGGGAGCAGGGGCGTACACGGCAGGGTTGTTCCACCTCTTCACCCACGCCTTCTTCAAGGCGTTGCTCTTCCTCGGCGCAGGGTCCGTCATCCATGCTGTGCACTCGAACAACATGTCCGACATGGGTGGCCTGCGCAAGAAGATGCCGATCACCTTCTGGACGTTCATCATCGGCACGCTCGCGCTCATCGGGGTGTTCCCGTTCGCCGGGTTCTTCTCCAAGGACGAGATACTCGCATCGATGGCGTTCGCCGGAGAGAGCGGGCAGAACGTCGCCAACTTCATCCTCATCCTGGGTATAGCCGGTGCGTTCATCACTGCGTTCTACATGACCCGCCTCGTGGCACTCACCTTCTTCGGCGAGTACAAGGGCCATGCGCACCCGCACGAGTCCCCCAAGATGATGGCCTACCCCCTCATCGGCCTTGCCGTCTTCGCTCTCACTGCAGGATGGGCGAACATCCCCGGTGTCTACAACGGTTTCACGGAGTGGCTGGCGACACGGGTACCGCTCACGGGTATGGGTGACCACGAGGCGACTGGGTTCGATTGGCCGCTCGTGTTGCTCACGTCTGGCATCGTCATCGCCTCGGTCGTGATCGGGTGGTTGATCTATGCAAAGGACGCTGAGACTCAGGCTGCACGAGACCGGTTGCGGATCCCGGTGCTCTGGCCGCTGTTCGAGAACCTCTACTACATCGATGATTTCTACATGTCGGGCATCGTGCGGCCGACGATGGGTCCGCTAGCGAAGCTCGTCTTGTGGATCGACATGAACATCGTTGATGGGATCGTCAACGCGATCGGCGCGGGGTCTATCGCTACAGCGAAAGCCGTCAGGATCACGGACGAGAACGTGGTCGACGGTATGTACAACGCAACCGGTGCCGTCACCGGTGCGACAGGGAGCGTGCTGCGGCGGACCTTCACCGGTCACATCCAGCAGTACGCGGCGTTCAGTTTCATCGGCGTTCTCGTGATCGTCGTTCTGTTCATCGTTTTCTAGGAGGAGCTACGAGATGGATTGGTTCGAGAACGGTTGGGGCCTGAGCCTCATCGTCTTCTTGCCTGTCGTCGGCGCGGCAGTGGTCCTTGCGATACCGAAGGCGAAGGAGGAGGCCCTCAAGTGGGTCGCTCTCCTCTTCGCCCTCGCAACGCTGGCCCTTGCCGTCGTCCTGGCGGTGAGATTCGACTATTCGGCTGCCGATGCGTATCAGTTCGCCACGGCACCAGACACAACGTGGATCGCAGCGATCAACGCCAACTTCCACATAGGCGTGGACGGGATCTCCCTCCCGATGGTCGTGCTTGCCGCGTTCATCACGGTCCTCGTCATCCTGTACTCCTGGAATCACTGGCCGGAACCGCACAACCCGAAGCTCCTCCTCGTGTTCGTGCTCATCCTTGCGGCCGGAATGACGGGTACGTTCGTGGCGCTCGACCTCGTGCTGTTCTTCCTCTTCTTCGAGGTCGTGCTGCTCCCGATGTACTTCATGATCGGCATCTGGGGTGACCGGGGCATTCGTGAGGTGCCGGTGTTCGGGTGGAAGATCGAGATGCGCCTCTACGCATCGTTGAAGTTCTTCGTCTTCACCTTGTTCGGTTCGGCGTTCATGTTGCTCGGGTTCATCGCCTTGTACTTCAAGTCAGAAGAGGTGCTCGGCTATCGGAGCTTCTCGATGATCGAGCTCTCCAACCTCGGGGCTGCCGGTGCGTTCACGGGAACGTTCGCGTTCCTGGTGTTCCTCGGCTTGTTCCTCGGCTTCGCCGTGAAGGTGCCGATGTGGCCGCTGCACACGTGGCTCCCGGACGCTCACACTGCTGCCCCGACGATCGGTTCTGTCATCCTTGCGGCGATCCTCCTGAAGCTCGGCACGTACGCCTTCATCCGTATCGCCATCCCGATCCTTCCCCAAGAGGCCCTTCGGTGGGCGCCGTTCATCGGTGTACTCGCGGTGATCGGCATCATCTATGGATCGCTCGCTTGCCTCGCCCAGAGCGACGTCAAACGACTCATCGCGTACTCGTCGGTTGGTCACATGGGGTTCGTCATGCTCGGCATCGCAACGATGACCGACATCGGCATCAACGCCGCGATCATCGGCATGGTCGCTCATGGTCTCATCACCGGCCTGTTGTTCTTCATCGCAGGGTCGATGGCGCACCGTTACCACACCAGAGACATGCGTCGGCTCGGTGGCAACATGCTGCTCATGCCCAAGATGGGTCTCCTGTTGGGGTTCGCAGCCATGGCGTCGCTCGGACTCCCCGCACTCGCAGGGTTCTGGGGTGAGTTCATGGCGTTGCTTGCAGCGTTCAACCCTGCCGAGGCGATCGGGCAGACCCCGCTTTTCCGTGGCCTCATGGTCATCGGGGCGATCGGAACCGTTCTCACCGCCGGCTACATGCTCTACATGTTGAGGAACGTCAACTTCGGCGAGCCTGCCGAGGAGTGGTCCGGTACCGAGTTCCATGACGTGGACCGCTTCGAGTGGCTGGCGTGGGCCCCGCTCGTCATCGGCACGATCGCTCTCGGCGTGTTCCCGAAGATCGTCTTCGGCGCGACGAACGATGCGGTCGTCGGACTCCTCCAGAAGGCGTTCGGAGGCTGACGTGACCAACCTCGACTACCACGCACTCCTCCCGGAGATCATCCTCGCCGCAACGGTGATGGTGACGCTGGTGGTCGATCTCATCACGCGTCGTAAGCAACTCGTCGCCGTCACAGCGATCATCGGAATGTTCGCAGCGTTCGTGCCGGTGACCACTCTGGCGTTCTGTGACAGCCTGTCGTTCTGCACGTCCAGTGGTGCCGAGCGCGTCCTCTTCGACGGAACGTACGTCGTGGACAGCTACTCGCTCGTACTCAAGGGTGTTTTCATCTTTGCAGCCTTCATCGTGCTGCTCGTTTCGGTCGGGTACCTCGGTTCCGACCGGTACTACGAGGGTGAGTACTACTTCCTCCTCATCGCGTCCACGCTCGGTGCCGTCGCCATGGCCTCCTCGCGTGACTTCCTGACGATGATCGTTGCCCTCGAACTCGTCACGGCTCCCGCGTTCCTGCTGTCGGGCTGGCGCAAGGGTGACTCGAAGTCGAACGAGGCAGCACTCAAGTTCTTCATCACGGGTGTGCTGGCGCTCGCGCTGACCCTGTTCGGGGTCTCGATGCTCTACGGCCTCACCGGATCGTTGCTATTCGCAGATGTCGCTGCTGCAGCGCCCGGAATCAGCCACATCCCGTTGTTCATCCTGGCGGTGATCTTCATCATCCTTGGATTCGGGTTCAAGGTCTCGGCAGTGCCGTTCCACTTCTGGACACCGGACACCTACGAGGGTGCACCTACACCGGTCACGGCGTGGTTGTCCGTGGGATCCAAGGGTGCAGGGTTCGTCGGTCTCCTCTCGGTCGTGTACCTCGCCCTGCCGAGTGAGTCGGCGATCTGGGGACCGTTGCTGTGGATCGTTGCGGCCCTGTCGATGATCGTTGGAAACGTCGTTGCGATCCAGCAGACGAACGTCATCCGCATGCTTGGCTACTCCTCGATCGGACACGCTGGTTTCATGCTTGCACCCTTCGGTGCGGCCGCAGCATCCGGGATGACCGATCTCAGCCCCCTTTTCGGTGCGACCGTGACCTACTTCATCATCTACGCGGTGATGAACCTCGGAGCCTTCGGTGTTGCGATCATCATCGGCTCGAGGGTCGGCTCCTATGAACTCGATGACTGGCGAGGGTGGAGACGCTACGCACCGGGTGTCACGCTCATGCTTGCCATGTTCTTCATGTCTCTTGCCGGTATCCCGCCGCTCGCTGGTTGGTTTGCCAAGTTCGCGATGTTCTCGGCAACGATCGGTGTCGGCAACTGGTGGGGCTACTCCATAGCGATCGTCGCAGCGGTCAACGCCGTGATCGCGTTCGTGTACTACGCCAAGGTCATCCGAGCGACGATGTTCGACCCGGTGCCAGACGGTGTGGACGTCGCCGAACTCGAAGCGAAGACGGTCCCCGGCACGGCGGGTCTCGCCGTCGGTATCGCAGCGTTCGGTGTCATCGTGCTCGGTGTCTTCCCCGGCATCGCTGCCGAGTTGGGCAGCTTCTCCACCTCGATGTTTGCCGCACTCGGCGGATAGCGTCCGGGGTAGGGGCCGACGCGGCACCTACCGGAAACAGCATCCTGGATCGGTTCAGACGCGGTGGGTCCATGTCGATACACCGACACATATCCGGGATGCAGAGACCCCGGTTGAATTGGCCATAGGATGCATCGTAGATGACGAGTGCAAAGAGCGATCAGACACAGCAGGTGTCCAGGGCTGGCCTGCCACTTGCCGAGTTCACCCGGGTGCTGGTCGGCGTTGTCGTCTTCACCGTTCCGTTGTTCTCTTCGAACGTCATCGATGGCCGTGGACCGGTCGTGCTCGTCGTCGGCGTTGCCCCGATCCTCATC
>JAJRYI010000399.1 GCA_024275815.1 Actinomycetes bacterium
CCCCTCGAGTCGAACCACTGAGCGATCGACAGGGCCGACTCGCATGCCTGGAGCACCCGAAGCTTCAACGTTCTCACACCACGCAGCGCAAGCCACACGTCCAGTGAGCCGGGGACCGCGCCGGTGAGGGTCCGCATGGAGCGAAGGTCATCGACAACCCTCTCAGGTCGCGCTACGAGCACGCCGCCGAGCGCATCCGAGTGGCCCGCGATGGCCTTCGTCGTCGAATGCATCACGATGTCGATGCCGTGGTCGAGGGGTTGGGTGAGGACCGGAGTGGCGAACGTGGAATCGCACACCGTCACAACTCCCCCGGCTCTCGCCTGTTTCGCCACCTCACGCAGGTCGGTGAGGAGACACTTCGGGTTGGACGGTGACTCAACCCACCACAGGTCCCCTTGCCCGAGGTCTTGCGGTCGGCACATCGATAGCATCCCAGCTTCGGCACGGGACTCGATGAGTTGCCGGACACCGTGATACACGTCGTCTGGCAGGGCGACCTGGCCGGGACGCACGACGTCGAGCACCGCCGCTGCTGCGGCCATCCCCGAGGCGTAACAGACCGCTGTTCCCCCTTCGAGGGATCCCATCACCATCTCGAGGCGTTCCGTGGTCCCATGTGAGGAGCGGCGGTATCTCCGTGGACCGCCTTCTCGATACGTGCTCGACACGTGGATCGGTGCGGCGACGTCGTCTCCGTCTTCGATCTCCTTGTCGGCGTGCACGGCGCGTGTTGCAAAACCTGACATGGGTTGAGCGTAGCTCCACCCGAAACGCCGCCCGCCGACGGCGACCCCGACCAGTACCATGTCCGCCTCAACGACCAAGGCGATCCCGCATGATCCACACCCCGACCACGCCCAGAGCGCACGCTCTCGCCTGAGCCGATGACGCGTCCCACCCCGACTCCCCATCAGCGAGATGTAGCCGACCCGCTCGCCGGGTTCCGTGACAGGTTCGTCATCGACGATGACCTCATCTACCTCGACGGGAACTCGCTCGGCCGTCTTCCGAAGGCCACGATCGTGCGAACCCGTGATCTCGTGGAGGATCAGTGGGCCCACGAACTCGTCCTCGGTTGGGAACATTGGATCGATCAGGGTGTCGAGATCGGTGACCGACTCGCCCCGTTGATCGGAGCAGCAGACGGTGAGGTTGCTCTTTGCGACCAGACGTCCGTGAACCTGTACAAGGTCGCGGCGGCTGGGATGGCCGCGAGCGGGCGGCGCAACATCGTGACCGATGTCGGGAACTTTCCATCCGACCGCTACATCCTGGGATCCATCGCCGAGGCCAGAGGGGGACACCTGATCCTCGTACCCGAGGACCCCTCCCCTCTCGATGTCGCCTCTGTGCTCGACGACACGGTCGGGGTCGTGTCCCTCTCACACGTCTCGTACCGCTCTGGAGCGATGCTCGAGGCGGAGTCGATCACGGCACTCGCCCACCGCAACGGTGCGTACATGATCTGGGACCTCGCCCACTCCGCCGGGTCCGTCCCCGTCGACCTGGGAGCATGGACCGCCGACATGGCCGTGGGCTGCACCTACAAGTACCTCAACGGTGGACCCGGTTCGCCCGGCTTCCTCTACGTGCGGTCAGACCTCATCGAGAAACTCCAACAGCCGATCACCGGTTGGTTCTCCCACGCCAACCAGTTCTCAATGTCCGAAACCTACGAGCCTGCCCCCTCGATCAGGAAGTTCGTCGTCGGCACACCTCCGATGTTGTCGATGGTTGGGGCCGGCGTCGGTATCGAGATCACCCGCGAGGCGGGTATCGAGGCGATCCGCGCCAAGAGTGTCGAACTCACCGAGGCGTTCATCGATGGCATCTCGGCGATGTCCCAGCATGGTCTCACGATCGTCACACCGCTCGATCCCACGGGCCGGGGATCCCATGTGACCCTGGCGCACGACAGCGCTCTCCAGATCTCGAGGGCGCTGCGGGCCCGTCACCTGATCCCGGATTTTCGCTCCCCCAACTTGATCAGGTTCGGTTTCGCACCCCTCTATACGACCTTCGATGAGGTCGAGCGAGCCATCGCCACGATCGGTTCTGTCATGGATTCAGGGGAGTACCTGACGATCCCGGCTTCCACCGATCGGGTTACCTGAGCCCGTGCGACCTCAGGCCGCGTCTGACTCGTGAAGCACCTTGATGGTCTCGCATCCGAACTCGGCCAGGTGCATGATCTTGTCCGTGCCATGTTCGAACTGATCCTCGGGGTCGAACTCTCCTGAGTCTCCACTCACGTCGAGGATGTTGTCGAGAACGACGGCGCCCCCGCCCGCACGGAGTCCCCAGATACGTGCCAGCACGAAGATCAGACTCGCCTCCATCTCTGCACCCAGGACGTTGAGTCGCTTCAGATCTTCGAAGTGGTGCTCCCACGACGACTGCCAGAACCCACCGAACGAGGAGCCGGGGCGAGGGTGGCGCGCATAGAACGTGTCGGCCGAGCGTGTGGTGCCAACGTGATAGGAAAGCCCAAGCTCCTCGGCGGCAGCGATGGCTGCCCCGGTGACTTCGTGGCTCGCCACGGCGGGGTACTCGATGGGTGCGTACCCCGCCGATGCCCCGTCGAGACGCATGGCAGAGTCGAAGATGGCCAGATCACCGTTGTCGACACCGTCGCGGAACGTGCCACATGTGCCGACACGGAAGAACGTCGTCACGCCACAACGAGCGAGTTCCTCCATCGCGATCGCGCTGGACGGTGCTCCGATCCCCGTCGATGTGCAGCTGATCGGGGCGCCTTTGTACGTCCCCGTGTACGTGACGTACTCACGATTGGTCGCAACGTGGTGCGCCTCGTCCCACAAGGACGCGATCACCTCGACCCGGCCCGGATCGCCGGGGAGGAGCACGTACGGTGCCAGATCGCCCTCGCTCGTCTGGAGGTGGTACTCACGGGTCATATGTCGTCCTTTCGATGAGCGTCAATCTAGTTGCAGATACGCTGATGGAGAGCTTCGAGGTGTCAACCGATGAACGATGAGTCCCGGCAGCCGTTTGGGTAGTGCTCGACAACCGACCAACATCACTGCGACACCGAAAGGATCGACCAGCATGCAAAGCCGGTACGACATCGAGAGCACCGCGAACGAACGTGCACGCACATGGTTCGCCCTCGCGAAGCGATCCGAGCGCGACCGGACCGGGTACTTCGTCATCGAGGGTGCCCGAGAGGTCGAGCGTGCCTCGGGTGTCGTCGAGGTGGTCGAGACGATCGTCTGTCCCGACTACGCGACCGATGCCGCGGTCCCCTCGCCATCGACGCTCGTCAGCCGCCGGGTCTTCGACAAGCTCTCGAATCGGCGCCACCCCGATGGCGTTGCGTGTATCGCACGGATCCCAGACAGCGGTCTCGACGGTTTCTCTCCACCCGATCCGGCACTCGTCCTCGTCGCCGATGGCATAGAGAAACCCGGCAACATCGGTGCCATTCTCAGGACGTGTGACGCCCTCGGTGCAGCGTTCCTCGGGTCGGGGCTCGGCACCGACCTGGTCAACCCGAACGTCGTGCGTTCCGCCCAGGGTTCGCTGTTCGCCTTTCCAACAGCCAGCGTCGAACGGGATCAGGCCGTGGCGTGGTGCCGGGCGAACACGACCGTTGTCGTTGCACACCCTGACCCGGGGGCAGATGACCTGTGGTCGGTGGATCTCGCCGCTCCCACCAGCATCGTGATCGGCGCCGAGCACAGCGGTGTCGACGAGCGGTGGCTCACAGCCGGAACACCCGTCGTCGTACCCATGTGTGGAACAGCGGACTCACTCAACGCATCGGTGACGGCGGCGTTGTTCCTTGGCGAAGCGGCACGGCAACGCACCTCATCGGGCGGCCACGGAGAGTCAACGCGCAGCTAGACCTTCGTGGCTCACTGAGATTCGCTCACCCCTACACAGACCGCGTCGAACAAGTCGCTGTCGCCTTCCGTGGAGAGACAGTCGGCAACGCTGATCACCGAGGCGCCCTGGTTCCACATGCTGGTCCGCAAGGACTCGCCGCCAACGTCGATCGTCGAGTCGTCGCGTGACCACTCGTCTCCGGATCCGGAAGTCCATGTGTCGTAGAACGAGATGAGTTCGTCGTAACGGTCCCTGGCGAACGTGACCGAGACGAAGACGGTGGACCCATCCGATCCA
>JAJRYI010000400.1 GCA_024275815.1 Actinomycetes bacterium
CGGGCACGGTGTGAGATCTGGTTCTTCTCGGCGGTGGGGAACTCTGCGAGCGTACGACCGTCGACCTCGAAGATCGGGTCGTACCCGAACCCTGCTACACCCCTACGCTGGCGGGTGATCACGCCCTCGAGGACACCCTCGACGACCAGTTCCTCACCCGATGGCGTCACGAGAGCAACAGCTGTTCGGAACCTCGCAGAACGATCCTCGACGTCACCGAGCTCCCGCAGCAGCTTGTCGACGTTCTCCTCGTAGGAGGCACCCTCCCCCGCGTACCGGGCGGTCGACACTCCAGGGGCGCCGCCGAGAGCGTCGACCTCGAGGCCCGTGTCATCTGCAATAGCCGCGTGCCCTGTCGCTGCGACAACAGCGCGTGCCTTCAACAGAGCGTTCCCTGCAAGCGTGTCCTCCGTCTCCTCGACGTCACCCCACACATGACCGGGGATCACGATGATCGGTGGGTCGAGGGATGCGAGAACAGACTCGACCTCGGCGATCTTGTCCGGGTTCTTCGAAGCTACGACGACGCCGTGGGGGCGTTTCACGATCGGACCTCGTTCTGCAACGTCACGAGGGAGGCGATCCCCGACTCCGCGTAGTCGAGCATCGTGTCGAGGACCTGCCTCGTGAACGGCTCTCCTTCAGCCGTTCCCTGGACCTCGATGATCTCACCGTCCCCGGTCATCACCACGTTGGTATCGACATCGGCCGCGACGTCCTCGATGTACTCGAGGTCGAGAAGAGGCACACCTTCGACGACCCCGACCGAGATGGCTGCGATGTTACGCGTGATCGGATTCGACTTCATCTTCCCGTCGGCAACCCACACGTCGAACGCATCGGCAAGAGCGATCCACGCACCCGTGATCGACGCCGTGCGGGTGCCGCCGTCTGCCTGCAGCACGTCACAGTCGATCTGGGCGGTCACCGGTCCCATCGCCTTCATGTCGACGGCCGCCCGAAGAGATCTCCCGATCAGACGCTGGATCTCTTTGGTCCGTCCACCACTGATCGAGTTGCGCCCTACCCGCTGCGGACTCGATCCGGGCAACATCGAGTACTCGGCCGTCACCCAGCCCGAACCCGAGTCCCGCATCCATCGCGGTACGTCGTCGCTGAGCGACACCGTGCACAGGACCCTGGTCCTCCCCATCTCGATGAGGACCGACCCGGGAGTCATCTCGGTGTACCCCCGCGTGATCTTGACCGCTCTCAACTCGTCGTTCGCCCGTTCGGTGCGCATCGTCACTCCCTACCTTCGATCTCAAAAACCGTTCCTTGCGCGGCGTAGGCGATATCACCGGCGAATGCACCCGACGCCTCGTTCACGCTCTCCATTGGATCCATCAACGCCCCTATGTGCGTGAGGATCAGCAGATCGGCGCCCGCCCACGCTGCCGTCTCCCCTGCTTCGATCGCCGTCAAGTGATACACATACGTGCGTTCGTCGCGCACCCCACCGATCGACGCCTCGCACAGGAAGATGTCCGCCCCTCTTGCGATCTCGAGCAGGTCACCGCCCGGGCCGGTGTCCCCCGAGTACACGAGAGATGCTCCCCCGGCCTCGATCCGGGTCACGAGTGCAGGTACCGGATGAACGGCCTCACCGAATCGGAGCGTGACGTCCTCGACGGACACCTCATCACCCGGGCCGACTTCTTCGATGTCGAGCACGACGTTGAAGACGTGTTCCTCGGTTGCCCGTGCGAACGATGCGAGATGTCGGGCGGCACCGGGTGGCACGAACACCTTGACGGGCACGTCACCGGAGGGGCCGAACGCGAGGTACCCGTACAACCCGTACAGGTCGGCGCAGTGGTCGACGTGGACGTGGGAGATGACGACGGCATCGAGGCTCCCCGGATCGATCCGCTTCGCGAGTTCCATGAAGGTCCCTGTGCCTGCATCCAGCCAGATCGACGTCTTGCCATGTTCAATGAGGTACCCCGAAGCAGGGTTCGTTCTCGATGGTGCCCCTGCGGTCGATCCGAGCACCGTGAGCCTCATCGTCCCCACCCCATCACACCGACCCCGACACCCATGAGAAACATCCAGAGCACGAGCTGAACGGTGCCTGCGAACGTGGGCATCATGAAGTTGCCAGGGAACCGCTTCCACGACCACCACGTCGTTCCTGCAACGAAGAGGAGAAGCCCGACGACGAGCCACAGCGGTGAGATCGGGAACGAGACCACCACGAGGAGGGCGGCGAGCGCCTGAAGTCCTGCACCGACGTACCCGAAGAGGATGCGGTACGCCTCACGATTGTGTTCCGATCGCCCCATCGC
>JAJRYI010000401.1 GCA_024275815.1 Actinomycetes bacterium
GGGTACTTCCAGGACACGGACCTGCCACTACGCTTGCCGCCGAGCGCAAGCTCAACCCGTTTCTTCAGGAGTTGTTGTGACTATCTTCCGCGCACCGAAGGGGACCACCGATGTCCTCCCACCGGATTCGCAACGATGGCGCGACGCCTATCGCATCTTCGACGAACTCGCCGAGCAGTTCGGATACGGACTCGTTCTGACTCCGATGTTCGAAGACACCGAGGTCTTTGCAAGAGGTGTCGGTGGCGACACGGAAGTCGTCGAAAAGCAGATGTACACGTTCACCGACAAGGGCGGCAGGTCGGTGACACTGCGTCCCGAGGCGACGGCGTCCGTAGTGCGAGCCGCGATCCAGGCAGGTGGTGTCCAGGGCCGTCTCAAAGCGTCGTACTGGGGTCCCATGTTTCGCTATGAACGCCCACAGAAGGGCAGGCTGCGCCAGTTCTATCAAGGAGGCGTCGAGTACCTCGGGTCGAGTACACCCGAGTCCGACGTCGAGGTGATCGAGTTCGGCTACCGCTACCTCGAGCGGATGAACGTTCCAGACGTCGAAGTGCGGGTGAACTCGATCGGCGATCCCGCGGATCGCGCACGGTACGAGAGCGAGATTCGCGCGTTCCTCAACGACCGGTACGAGGACCTGTCTGATGACGCGAAGAGACGTGTCGTCTCGAACCCGATGCGCGTGCTCGACTCCAAAGCCGACGCCGAGGTCGTCGCCGGTGCGCCCAAGCCGGACCAGTTCCTCGGTTCGGAGGCGTCGGAACACTTCGCAGCGGTACGAGAGGGTCTCGAATCGCTCGCGATCCCGTACAGCCTCGACTCGTCGCTCGTACGGGGCCTCGACTACTACAACCGCACCGTGTGGGAGTACGTGCCCACCCGCTACGACGCTGCACAGTCGAGTGTCGGTGGGGGAGGACGCTACGACGGGCTCTTCGAGGTGCTCGGTGGCAAACCGACACCGGCCGTCGGCCTGGCGATGGGTGTGGACAGGATCCTTCTAGCCTCTAGGGGCGAGACCGGAGAGCCGCTCCTCGATGCCTACGTGGTTCTCGTGGACGAATCGAGGCGCAGCGACGCCCGTCGACTCGTCTCGGAACTGCGCAACGCATCGCTACGAGTCGACTTGACCGACGTGACACGTTCGGTCAAGGCACAGTTCAAAGAGGCCGATCGCCGGCGTGCGGCGGCGGTACTCGTCATCGGAGACGAATGGGCCGCCGGGCGGGTCGCGGCCAAGGACCTCGCCTCCGGTGAACAATCAGAGATAGAAACGAAGGAGATCATCGCATGGCTACAGGCCCGATCAAGTCGATTGGTGCGGGAGAGCTCCGGCTCGAGCATGCCGGAGACCAGGTGACCCTGGCCGGATGGGTTGGGCGCCGTCGCGACCACGGGGGCGTGATCTTCGTCGATTTGCGCGACGCATCTGGCATCGTCCAGATCGTCCTGAACCCCGAGGACAGGCCCGCAACCGAAGATGTCCTGCACGGGATACGGCTCGAGTACTGCGTCCAGATCGTGGGTTCCGTGCGTCCCCGCCCGGAGGGGACCGTCAACGACGATCTGCCGACGGGTGCCGTCGAGGTCGTTGCATCGAAACTCGTCGTGCTGAGTCCGTCGGCCGTGTTGCCGTTCCAACTCGATGATCGGACCGATATCGATGAGACCCTTCGGCTGCAGTACCGGTACCTCGACATGCGCCGGAGTCGGATGGCAGAGAACCTTCGCGCACGGTCGAAGGCGATCCGGGCAATGCGTTCGGTCATGGACGAAGAAGGTTTCCTGGAGGTCGAGACCCCTACGTTGATCGCCTCGACGCCTGAAGGCGCCAGAGACATGCTGGTCCCGTCGCGCTTACGGAAGGGGAACTTCTACGCACTTCCACAGTCGCCTCAGCTCTTCAAACAGTTGCTGATGGTCGGGGGAGTCGAACGGTACTACCAGGTGGCCAAGTGCTACCGGGACGAGGACTTCCGAGCCGACCGCCAGATCGAGTTCACCCAACTCGACTTCGAGGGTTCGTTCTGGGGCCAGGACGACGTCCTCGATGTCCTCGAGAAGGTCGCCGTGCGCGTCGTCGAGGATCTTCGCGGCGTCGTTCCTCCGACACCGATACCGCGTATGACGTACGCCGAAGCGATGGCGCGTTACGGAAC
>JAJRYI010000402.1 GCA_024275815.1 Actinomycetes bacterium
CCGGTCTTCTTGGCGCGTGCTTCAGCGGATCGTTGTGCGAGGGCTGCGGGCATCCCTTTGGCTTCTGCGACCTTGGCGAGGAGTTCGTCCATGCTCAGCGCTGCCCCGGTTGCCACAGCCTCAGCGACAGGAGCAGGGGTGCTCGGAGCAGGGGCAGGAGCGCGTACCGGCTCCGGCTCGCTCTTCATCTCTGCCATCACATCTTCGACCGAGCGGCCTTCGGCCTTCGCTCTGGCCTCTGCGGCCCGTTTCAGGAGATGATCTGGAAGCTGTGCCATGTCGTCTCCTTACAGCGGTCCCGAGATGCCACCGTCTTTACGGACCCGCCAAAAGTGGACGGCCATGAAGATGGTGATGATGAATGGAAGGAACAAGACGTGCAGGACGTACCACCGCAACAGCGTATCTGCGGTGATCTGAACGCCACCGACGAGGGCGAAACTCACTTGAGCCCCGAACACGGGCGTGTACGCGGCCATGTTCGATCCGACGGTGACCGCCCATAGAGCCAGTTGGTCCCATGGCAGCAGGTAACCGGTGAAGGAGAGAAGAAGGGTCAGAAGAAGAAGGATGATGCCCACGACCCAGTTGAACTCGCGCGGAGGCTTGTAGGCGCCGTGATAGAAGACCCGTGACATGTGGAGAAAGACCGTCAGCACCATGATGTGGGCCCCCCATCGGTGCATGTTGCGAACCAGTTGGCCGAACGCAACATCGGTTGCAAGCGCCTGGAGGTCGAAGTACGCCTGGGGCGAGGTCGGCCGGTAGTAGAACATGAGGAAGATACCGGTGACCGTCAACAGGATGAACAGGAAGAAGCTCAATCCTCCAAGACACAATGTATAGGAGAGACGTACCCCGTGACGCTTCACCTTGACGGGATGGAGGTGGTAGAGAACGTTGTTCATCACCACGTACGCGCGGTTTCTCGGAGAGTCCCCACCGTCGGCCCGCATCGGCGAACCCGGACGGAAGATCGAGTTCCACACCTGCGAGTTGCGGACATGGTCTCCCAAGCCGGTGACGGCGCTCATGACGCCCGTCTTGCCGTTTCCGTCTGCCAACGTTTCTCCCTCGTCCTCTGCTACCAGCGCACGCCGTAGGCGACGCCGCTCTTGGTGTCTCTGCTACCCGAGTCGTACTCCCAGGGCGTAGAGCTGAACTGTTCGGCTTGCTCGGCGACCGACCCTCCGAACTTACCGATCGTGATGACGTTGGTGGGGCACCGATCGACGCACAACTTGCACCGGGTGCACTCGGTGTCGTCGATCACGAAAACCGCACCGTTCTCCTCTTTGTCGTTCGGATCATCGACACCGATCGCCTCGGTCACGACCTCGGGGGAGAAGAAATGGATGCACTTCCATGGGCAGATATCCACACAGCCTGCGCACAAGATGCACTCGGCCTCATTGATGTGGATGAACTGCTTGGGTTTCACCGCTGCCGTCATGTACGCCACATCGACGAGCGCGAGCTGGTAGTCGTCGCGCATCGGAGGGGTCTCCAGCCAAACTTCCTTTGCCATCAGTTGTCCGCTCGCAACGGCCGACCGTACCGGGACACCGGCTCAGGCTTCACCACATCCTGTTTCTTGTCTCGCTCCTGCCACTTGTACATGATGACGGGGATCAGGATCAGAAGCGTTGTGGCGTAACCGGCCGAGATCATGTCCTTGACGACGGCAAGCGAGATCGACACCTCGTTGTTGAGCACGAGGAAGGGGGGAACGACCAGGAACGTCTTTTGTGGCGTCCACTCGAGGGTGGATTGAGTGAGTGTGAGGAACTCGTTGGGGATGATGGCGAAGAGAATGAACATCAACCCGGCGAACAACAAAGCTCCGAGCATCGCTCTCGACCATGTCAGCGGCCGTTGCCAGATGAACCCGTACGTTGCTCCTGCCATCGAGATGAGAACGCCACCGAGGGCCACGATCTGAGCGAGTAGCACCGGCTGCCAGCCACGCGGGACACCGGGGAACATCTGTCGTCCGAACTCATCGACTTCGGCGGATCCCGCCATGTGGACGACGACGGACGCCGCGATGGTCACGACGAGTCCGAGCAGGATCAAGGCGATGCCCGCGATGAATTGCTTGCGTCCGTCCACGAATAATCCTCTGCGTGTCCGTTGGGTGCGGCGTGCATTGTACGCCGACTGCGTTGTCTGGGATATTCAAGTCGTGCTCCCCCCTGTTTGTCGACAACTTCTGCCGATTTCTCAGAACGTACCGAGAAACTCACGAATCAATGACAGATGACGCCCCCTCCGCGGCTAGAGTTCCCCCCGCCCCGACAGGCACGCGCAATCACCCGCACCAGGAGGACGCCGCCAGAGTGACGGCAGAAACTTCACCGAACGACGTCGCTCACACCAACAGCGACGACAGCGGCGCCCGAACCGCCCGCTCGCATCTCCTCATCGCGTCGATCCTCTTCCTCGCAGGGATCCTCGCAGCCACGTTCGCTTCACTCCAGCTCGTTCTGCCCAACGTTGCAACGGGACTCGCCGTCGTGACCTACGGGAGGATGGCACCAGCGAGCCGTATCCTGATCACGTACGGATGGGCGGTCCCGGGACTCCTCGGTCTCGGTTACTACGCACTTGCACACATCACGGGAAGCGGTGTCGGGCGCAGGGTCCCGGCAACGGCCTCCCTCGCCCTGATCGGGCTCGGCGCCGCAAGTGGAGCCGTCGGGGTTCTCCTCGGGTTGAGCAGTGGCATCTCAGGGCAGGAAGCACCTATCTGGGCACGGGGCCTCATCGCCATCGGCGCCCTCCTTGCCGCAGTAGCCACCTCATCGACGGCGCGAGTGAGCGGTGACCGACTCGGGACCGCCGGTTGGTATCTGACGAGCGCACCACTCCTCCTTGCTGCTTCGACGATCCTCGGGCTGATACCGGCCCCTGCCGGTATCCCCGGTGCGATCATGAGTTCCTTCGTCGGGAGCGGGGTCACGCTGTTCCTCCTCACTGGTTCGATAGGTCTCCTCTACTTCGTGTTCGGACGGATCAGCGGATCTGACCTCACTGCTCCGCGCCATCTCGCCGCTCTCGGTTTCTGGAGCCTGCTCCTCGTGTGGGCGTTCATGAACGGAACCGAACTCATCTACTCAGCAGCGCCCGACTGGCTCGAGACGATCACCGTTTCAATGGCTATCGGCTCGTTCGTGCCTGCGATCGCGATCGCTACCGACATCGGCCTGATGCTGCGTGGACGGGTGGCAGGGATCGGTGACCGTGCCTCGTTGCGGTACGCCGTCGTCGCAGCTCTTTCGTTGATCGCAGCGACCGGTGTGAACTTCCTCCTCACCTGGCGGGCATCGAGCGCCATCATCGGGTACTCGATCTGGGTCCAGGGGTTGAGCGTGCTCATCGTTCTCGGCGGCGCGTCGTTCGCCATCTTCGCCGGGCATCGTGTGCTCAACGGAGGCAAGGCGAAAGGTGGAAGCTTCCACTTCGCGTCGTCGACGATCGCTCTCCTCGTCGCAGCCGGTGCTCTCCTCGTCGGTGGGGTACTGAACGGGTTCTCATGGGCGGGCGGGCCTGCAAGCCAGAAGTTCCCGAACTACGGCGGAGGCTGGGAGGTCACGACCAGCACGCTTGCACCTGTTCTGTGGACTTTCCACTTCGCTCTCATGCTCTACGCCGTCGCCCAGATCGTGTTCCTCATCAGGCTCGGATCTCGCAACGACGAGGTGCTGCCCGTCCCCGACCACGGCGACTCGTACGACCTGCAGTTCGCAGGCGAACCACGATATGTCACATGGAGACGACTCACCCGGGGCGTCGCCGCGGTGTGGATCTCAGCGCTCGTGTTCAGCGTCGGGTTGCCCATCCTCGATACGACCGATCGGGAGCCGACACTGCTCGCCGACACCGCTCGTACCTACGACGAGGGCAGTGCAGCTGAGATCGGAAGGAACCTGTACATCGCTCAGGGTTGCGCGGAGTGTCACTCTCAGGAGGTTCGACCGGTTGGAACCGATGTCGGACTCGGCGCCGTCTCGATCGCCGGTGACTACGCATACGAGAACCCTGTGCTTCGTGGCACTATCCGGTTCGGCCCCGACCTCATGCACGTTGCGGGACGGGAGGACTTCGCCGCTGATGCCATTGCACCACATCTCCAGGATCCCAGGGTCGCACGGCCCTGGTCCAACATGCCGTCGTACTCGTACCTGTCCCAGGCCGACCTCGACACACTCGCCATCTACATCCAGACTCTGAGGTAGGCCATGGACGACCAACTTCTTCAGCAGGTAGCCGAAATCAGGGGTATGCCCGCGTCGCTCGTCGAACGTTCCGCCCAGGCACGGGCCGACAAGACGGGAACAACCGTCGAAGCGGTTCTTCGCGAGTGGCTCGGTGAGTCCGGCGTTACCGCAGAAGAACCCGAAACGATCGATTCCGAAGCTGCCGTCGACACACCTCCATCGGCCGATACCGGCACTCCGGCACCGGCTGAGGTCACGACGGACGAACTCGTCCGTCTCGCTGCCGAGTCTCGTAGGATGCCGCCGAAACTGATCCTGGCTTCGGCTGAGGCACGGGCGGAGCACTCCGGGTCGACACTCGAGCGTGTACTCGCCGACTGGGCAGGGGTCGACCTCGAAGCGCTCAAGGGAAGGTCCGCTGGTACCGGGACCGATCCGGTCACTCCTGCTCCCCCAGGAGCCGAACCCGCAGCAGCCCCCGAACCGGCACCCACCACAACCCCCGAACCCGCACCCGCCGCCGCACCTGCCGCAACCCCGGAACCGGCACCCGCCGCACCCGCTGCCGTGGCAACCGGGGCAGCGCTGAGCATGGACGAACTCCTCGCCAAGGTCGCAGAAGCCAAAGGGATGCCCGCAGCCCTCGCACAACGATCCGCTGAAGCACGCGCCAAGAAGACCGG
>JAJRYI010000028.1 GCA_024275815.1 Actinomycetes bacterium
CTTCCCGGTGCGAAGTCGCTGTGAGTCGATCCGTCCCTTGGCGCACAGCATCCGTGTAACGACCTCTTCACGACTCATCTCGAGGGAGAAGATCGCCACGGTGTGGCCGGAAAGAGCAACGTTCTGGGCCATGTTGAGAGCGAGCGCCGTCTTTCCCATGCCGGGACGGGCGGCAATGATGACGAGGTTGGTCGGGTGGAGACCAGCGAGCTTGCGGTCGAGGTCTCGGAATCCTGTGGAGATGCCGGTCACCTCTGAGCCGTTGCGCTGGAGTTCCTCTGCCTTTTCAATCGCCGGACCGAGCAGGTCGTCGATGACCTGGAGCCCGTCACCGACCTGGCGCTCGGCAACAGCGAAGACCGCCTGTTCGGCCTGATCGACGACCTCCTCGATGGGTTGTGCCATCTGGCCCGCGATGACTCCGATGTCTCCACCGACCCGCATGAGCCTGCGACGCAACGCGTGCTCTTCGACGATGCCGGCGTAGTACTCGACGTTGGAGGTCGAAGGTACGGAATCGATCAGGTCGGTGAGGAACTCGATGCCACCCAACCGGTCGAGAACACCGTCGCGCCGAAGGCCTTCCGAGACGGTGACCGCGTCGATCGGTTCGTTGGCGTCGAAGAGTTGCTGAACGACCTCGAAGACCTGCTGGTGGGATGGTTTGTAGAAGTCGTCGGCGTGGAGTTTCTCGAGCGCGACGTTGGCGGCATCTCCAGAGAGCAGCACGGCACCGAGGACCGACTCTTCAGCATCGATGCTGTGTGGTGGCACCCTCGGGGAACGGGCTGTTTGTGGGTCGATGACCGCTGTCACCGGTCCTCCTCGGTGTCCGTCGTGTTCCTGGCATCCTCCATCCAACCCGCCGGGTACGACAGATCTGGATGATTGACGTCAGAGCCAGCAGGATACGCCGGGTGTCGAGGTGTGCGACCCCACAGGACACGGCGTTTTTCGCGGTTCAATCTGTTCTTCGCGGCCTGTGCTCATCGACATGGATGGAACCGTCTTGTTGGTGGTAGCCCGCGTGTGCGGCAACGAGAGCATCCCAGTCGTCGGCCGCCTCGAGGTCGACCGCTACGAGGTGAGTGGTCGTCGGACCATCACCTCGATCGAAGGTACGCGCTTTGCGCAGGATGGCAGCGGAGGAGTCGTCGATCCTTCGATGCTGTGCCAGATGTTCAGTCCATGACACCGTGAGGAACAACTCCGTCAGGCGATGAGGATCCACCGTGTCGCGATACAGCCTCCACCGGTACGCACCGGTGCGGAGGCGTACGAGACGGATCTCGTTCATGACATCGAGGAACTCCGCGAGATCGCTCGTGTCGACCTGCCATGTGTTCATGATCAGGACCGGTCCGCCCTCGGTCTCGGCATGCTCGATGAACGCCCGGTCCTCAGTGAAGTCGGGAGTCTCCACGTCGTTGAGTGCCGGAATGCCGAGCAGTGGTGCCACGAAGAGCCCGAGCATGATCGCGCCCGAGGACATCACGATGTCTGCACCTCCCGCACCGATGCGGTCGGCGAGCACCCCTGCGATGATCGATCCGATCGGCAGGATCCC
>JAJRYI010000403.1 GCA_024275815.1 Actinomycetes bacterium
GATCTTCTACGACAAGGGCGCCCAGTACGGCCCCGACGGTGGTCCCGTCGTGGACGAAGAACGTTTCATGGAAGTGTGGAACCTCGTCTTCATGCAGTACATCCAGGATGAGCCGTATCACGTCGTTGGGGACCTTCCCGCTAAGTCGATCGACACAGGCATGGGTTTGGAACGAACCGCAATGCTCCTCCAGGGTGTCGGTTCGGCGTTCGAAACGGACACACTGCGAGCGATACTCGCCGTTGGTGAACGACACTCGGGTGCCACGTACGGCGAGAACGAGAAGGCAGACGTTTCGTTGCGGATCCTCGCCGATCACGGCCGTGCCCTCACGTTCCTCATCGCCGACGGTGTCGTTCCTTCGAATCAGGGCAGGGGGTACATCCTGCGTCGGTTGCTGCGACGAGCCGTCAGACACGCACACATGCTCGATGCGCGCGAACCGATCGTCTCGGATCTCATCGACGCCACGGTCACAGAGATGGGTGACGCCTACCCGGCGATCCGGGAACGGCAGGACTTCATCGAAGAGCTCGCCAGCAGAGAAGAACACGCGTTCTCCAAGACGCTCGCCTCGGGGGAGCAGCTCCTCGATGTTGCACTCGAGGAACTCGCCGCAGGCGAACCGGTACCCGGCGAGACAGCGTTCAAGCTCCACGATACGTTCGGATTCCCCATCGAACTCACCGAGGAGATCGTATCTGAACGAGGACTCTCCGTAGATCGCGAAGGCTTCGATGCCGCTATGAAGGAGCAGAAGAACCGCGCAAGGGCAGCGTTCAAGGGAGGCGACCTCGGTGACACGGCTGAGGCGTACCGCCAGCTGCTTCGAGGCATCGACCAGACAGAGTTCGTTGGATACGACGACCTCGACGCACGAGGGACGATCCTGTCCATTCTGCGAGAGGGGGAGGTCATCGAACGCGCAGAGAAGGGAAGCGAGGTCGAGATCTTCCTCGACGTCACCCCCTTCTACGCAGAATCAGGCGGGCAGGTTGGCGATTCCGGAACGATCACGACGGAGACCGGCGTCGTCAAGGTCACCGACACCCAGCTCACGCTTCCCGGGGTACACTGCCATCGCGGGAAGGTCGTCAAGGGCTACGTCCAGCACGGTCAGGACACGAAGACTTCGATCGATCGCCTACGCAGAGAACGAACGCGCAAGAACCACACCGGGACCCACATCCTGCACTGGGCGCTGCGGGACGTACTCGGTGGCCACGTCCACCAAGCTGGATCGCTGGTTGCGCCCGACCGTCTCCGCTTCGACTTCTCCCACTTCGCGGCTCTCGATACCGAGACACTGCACCACATCGAGAAGATGACGAATGAGCGGATCATCGAGAACGCGCGGGTGACGACCGTTGAGACGACCAAAGACGAAGCTGAGCAGATGGGCGCCCTTGCCTTCTTCGGTGACAAGTACGGCGAGCGTGTCCGTGTCGTCAAGACGGGTGACTTCTCGACAGAGTTCTGCGGAGGAACCCACGTTCCCACCACAGGCCAGATCGGGCCGCTCGTCCTCGTGAGCGAGGGATCCGTTGGCAGCAACATTCGCCGCGTCGAGGCGTTGACCGGTTCCTCCGGCTACGAGTACCTCGTGGAACTGCGCTCCCGTCTCGACGACGTGTCGGAGGTTCTCAAGAGCCAGCCGGCGCGGGTCGTCGACGCCGCCATGTCCCTCACCGACCGCCTCAAGGCAGCAGAGACCCGTCTCGGAGAGTTCGAGGATCGGGAACGCAGCGACGCAGCCAAGACGATCGTCGACGCCGCGGAGTCACTTGACGGACGGCTTCTCGCCACAGGCCGGTTCGACGGCGTAGGGCCCGATGGGCTCCGATCTCTCGCCTTTGCCGTGCGGGACCGTATCGACTCGGGGATCGGGGTCCTCGGTTCCGTGACCGAAGGCAAAGCAGCGCTCATCGTCTTCGTGACCGACGACGTGGTCGAGGCAGGTGTCTCTGCCGGTGCGATCGCAGGTGACGCTGCCAGAGCGCTCGGTGGGGGCGGAAGCAAGGATCCGAAGCTAGCCCAGGCCGGCGGCCCGAACATCGATGGGATGGACGAAGCCATCGCCATCGGGCGTAGCGAGGCTCAAGGCGCGCTCGCTGCACTTTGATGGCGAGGATCATCGGCCTCGACCCGGGGGAGCGACGTGTGGGCGTGGCGGTAGCGGACCCCACAGGTACCATCGCGTCGCCGGATCGATTCATCGACCGAACCAAGGAGAATGTGGTTGAAGCGGTCGCAAGAATGTGCGACGAACTCGGGGTCTCGCTCATCGTCGTCGGACTTCCCATCAGTCTCGACGGTTCCGAGGGCCCCGCAGCCCGTGCCGCCCGTCGCCTCGGCGCGGATGTCGCCGCGGGGGTCGATGTCGAGGTCGTCTACCACGACGAGCGGTTCACAACCGTCACAGCGGACCAGGCACTCATCTCCGGCGGAGTACGAAGAAGGAAACGGAAGGACAAGCGCGATCAGGTCGCTGCGGCCGTGATGCTGCAGGCGTACCTCGACGCCCGGAGGCACGATGCTGGATCAGCAGCCGACGAACTCCCCTGAGACGCAGGGCACCCCATCGAAACGATGGCTCGTCATTGCGGGCGTCGTCGTCGTTGGTGCGCTCGTCCTCTTTGGGGCTGCACGTTTCACCGCCCGTCTCGTTGCCGGAGATCCGTGGGCAGTGGAACCAGGAGTACCCGTCGAGGTCACGATCGCCCCTGGATCGTCGGCGTCGACCATCTACCGGATTCTCGATGATGCCCGGGTTGCGCGGGTGAGCGAACTGCGTGATGCTGCCCGGGGCGCAGGTGTCGAGGATCAACTCCAGGCAGGTACCTACGCATTGACGACAGACATGGACCCGGATGCCGTCGTTCGCATCCTGGCAACGGGTTCCTCCCAGGCCGCCGGAGGAGCGTTCACGCTGGTGGAGGGGTGGACGATCAGCCGAATCCTCGACGAGTTGGATGCACAGACCCCGTTCACGAGGCAGGAGTACGAAGCTGTGCTCGTTTCAGGAGCGGTCACATCCCCTCTCCTGCCACCGGTGTCCGACGTCGTCGACGGTATCACCCGTTGGGAGGGCTTGCTCTATCCAGCGCGGTACCCGATCGGGCCTGCCGATACGCCCGAGACGGTGATCCGCCAGATGACCACGGAGATGAACCGCCGCCTCGACGACGTCGACTGGTCCCGACTCGACTCCTTGTCGATCTCACGGTACGAAGCGCTCATCATCGGGTCGTTGATCGAGAGGGAGGCCGGTATCGACGAGGACCGCCCACTCATCTCCTCGGTGATCCACAACCGCCTTGCCGACGGCATGCGGCTCCAGATCGATGCCACGGTGGTCTACGCGCTCGGGCAGGTCAACGGCAGGGTCACCGCCGAGGATCTCCAGATCGAGTCTGCCTACAACACCTACAAGATCGACGGACTCCCACCCACGCCGATCGGCACCGTTTCGATGGCGAGTCTGACAGCCGCGGTGAACCCGGAGTTCAGCGACTACCTCTTCTACGTCCTGGCGAACGAAGACGGATCACATGCCTTCGCCAGAACCTATGAGGAGCATCAAGAGAACGTGCGTGCAGCCAAAGAGGCCGGGGTACTGCCGTGAGGTTCGCCGTCGTGGGCGATCCCGTCGGCCACTCGCTCTCGCCTGTGATCCACAACGCCGGTTTCGCAGCGATCGGCCTCGAAGCGATCTACGAGGCGGTGCAGATTCCCTCCGGGGCGTTCGCTTCCGTCGTGTCGGATCTGCGATCGGGACGGTTCCACGGTGTCAACGTGACCATGCCGCACAAGGACGATGCGTACGAAGCGGTCGATGGGCGCGACGACCTCGCTACCAGATCGAGATCCGTCAACACGGTCATCGTATCGCGGGGGCACCTGCACGGGTACAACACCGATGTCGCTGGTGTCCGCTACGCCATGGACCTGCTCGAACTGCCAGACGATCTCCCCATTCTGGTCCTGGGGTACGGCGGCGCCGCCCGTGCCGCCGTCGTCGCGATGTCTCAACGTGTCGTGTACCTGAGCGGCCGCAACGAGCGTCGTGCGGCCGATCTCGCCGGGAGTTTCGAAGGGTCGCCGACTGTGGTCCCCTGGGGCACCGGTGTCGACGGGGCCATCGTCGTCAACGCCACGCCGCTCGGTATGAGAGGTGAGCGGCTTCCCGAACCCACACTGGTCCACGCTGCCGGGGTCCTCGACATGGCGTACGGTGCCGAGCCAACCCCGATGGTCTCCTGGGCTCGTGCAAGTGGGGTTCCGCACGCAGATGGGATCGACATGCTCACCGGTCAGGCGTTCAGCGCCTTCGAACTCTTCACCGGCCTACCCGCACCGCGAGACGTCATGGCACTCGCTGCACGGTCTCAGTGACTCAAGACACAGACCCAGCCTCCATCCGCCCTATGCTCGCCGTGCATGTGGATCGCCTTCAGTATCTCAGCACTCATCGGCCTGGTAGCGGGACGCGGCATCGTTGCTGAGGCTTCAGCTCATCGAAGGAACCTCCCCGATCGGTGGTGGGATCCTCTGTGTGAAGCGTGCGACACGTCACTGAACGTCGCGATGACCAGCTGTCGGGGTGAACAGCACCGTCAGGGCACCGTATCGTGGTTGACGTCGCTCGTGACGGCAGCGCTGTTCGGAGCAGTCTCCCTCGCCGTGCCGTCCCTCGCCGTGCTTCCGGCCTACCTCGTGTTCTCGGGCACCATGGTCCTGCTCACGCTCACTGACCTCGACACGAAACTGATCCCCAACAGGATCCTCGGGCCCGCCACGATCCTCGCATCGGGCCTGCTCATCGTTGGGGGGTTCATCTCGGGCGGCGGATCCGGCCTCATCCGAGCATCCGTCGGTGGAGTGGCGTACTTCGGTGTGATGTTCCTGCTCGCGCTGATCGCCCGCGGAGGCCTCGGCTTCGGAGACGTCAAGATGTCGTTTCTCATCGGCGCCTTCACCGGATACCTCTCCCTCGGGCACGTCGTCGTTGCCGGTGTCGGTGCCTTCCTGCTTGGTGGCGTCGTGGCCCTGGGCCTGTTGGTCACGCGGCGAAGCAGCCGCAAGGATGCGATACCGTTCGGACCCTTCATGACCGTTGCCGGCCTCATCGCCATCGTCGTGGGTGATGCCATCATCACCTGGTACCTCCGTTAGCGGTGCACGGGCGCGTGTCGATCCTCTGGGAGATGTCGCACAGTGACCTGGGAACGTGGGAGCGTCAACCCATGATCCCCGTGGCGGCGAAGACGCGGTGTGGCACTTCGAGGGTGCCGGGGAACTCGCGCGCGAGGAGTTCGGCAAGATCCGCGTCGAAGGACTCGACGGCATCATCGGCGAGAGCCGAACCGACACCGTTGCAGGTGCGGATGCGGCCGCGCCAAGCCTCGTGGGTGAACTCGACGTTCGTGACGTAACTGAAGCTCTCCACAGCGGTGAATCCGCCCACGTCGAGGGCTTCTACCTGTTCGGGGTGGATGCCCCGCCAGCCGGCCTTGGGCCATCGCGGGTTGTGCTCGAGGATCAAGGATTCCGTGCGGCCCGCCACGTTCTCCGGGAGGACCAGGTAGCTGAAGTCACAGATGACCAGACGTCCACCCGGACGCAGGATCCGACGGATCTCCGCGATGACGGCTCCGGTGTCGAACCACCACCAGCACTGGCCTGCCGTCACGAGGTCGTAACGCGACGCTTCGAGGCCGGTCGACTCCGCCCGGCCCTCCACGAAGCGAGCCGGCAAACCACGGTCTGCGGCAGCGATACGCGCAACCTCGAGGAGCTCGGGGGCGATGTCGACGCCGGTGACGTCGAGGCCGGACCCAGCGAGTCCGAGAGCGACAGAGCCTGTTCCCGTGCCGAGGTCGACCGCTCGAGAGCCCGGCGCAATCCACCCACGATCCTCTA
>JAJRYI010000029.1 GCA_024275815.1 Actinomycetes bacterium
ACGGGCTCGTCTTCGAGCGAGGGGGGACCGCGAGCCTGCGGGCCCGGTACGCGAGGACGCGGATCGGCCGTTCGCGTGACCGATCCACCGTCGAGCTCAGAACAGCTTCATCACGTCCGAGTCGACGCCTCGGAGAGCGTCATAGTCGACTTCGAGCCAGCCGATTCCACGGTCCTGGCACAAGACCCGAGCTTGGGGCTTGACGATCTGAGCGGCGAAGACTCCCCGAACGGGGGCCAGGCGCGAGTCCCTGTTGAGGAAGTCCAGATATCTGGTGAGCTGTTCGACGCCGTCGATCTCGCCGCGGCGCTTGATCTCGACGGCGATCGTGGCACCGTGCGCGTCCCTGCACAGGAGATCTACCGGCCCGATCGGTGTGGGGTACTCCCGACGGATCAACTCCACACCCTCCCCGAACGTCTCGGGACGCTCGGCGAGCAATCTCTGAAGCTCGAGCTCGACACCGTCCTTGACCAACCCCGGATCCTCACCCATCTCGTGGGCGGTCTCGAAGTGAACGTCGGCGAACTCGATGATCAGCTTCTCGCCCTTCGGGTTGACCACGACCCAGGTATCGCCGTCATCGCTCAGGGTGTTGGGTGCGTTCATCCAGTTCAGCGGTTTGTAGGCCCCGCCGTCGGCGTGAATGGCGACGCATCCATCGGCTTTGACCATCACGAGGCGTGTCGCCATCGGTAGGTACGCGTTGAGACGTCCCTCGTAGCGAACAGTGCAGTCTGCGATCCGGATCCTCATCGTCCGAGAGACTACGTGCTACGGTCGGGCAACCTCGCTGCTCAACCGATCGAGCCTTCCATCTGCAGTTCGATGAGGCGGTTCATCTCGACCGCGTACTCCATCGGGAGTTCCTTGACGATCGGCTCGATGAACCCTGCAACAACCATTGCCGTTGCCTGGGCTTCGGTGAGGCCACGGCTCATCAGGTAGAACAGCTGATCTTCACCGACCTTCGAGACGGTCGCCTCGTGGCCGATGTCGACGTTGGACTCTTCGATCTCCATGTACGGATAGGTATCGGATCGTGAGTCCTCATCGAGCAGCAGGGCGTCGCACATGACGTAGGACTTCGCGTTCGTCGCCCCCTCCTCGACCCTGACCAGGCCGCGATACATCGAACGACCACCGCCCTTGCTGATCGACTTGGAGGTGATCAGGGACGTCGTGTTCGATGCGACGTGCACCATCTTGGCTCCGGCGTCGAGTATCTGACCGGCGTTGGCGAACGCGATCGAGAGCACTTCACCGTGGGCACCCTCCTCCATGAGCCATACAGCCGGGTACTTCATCGTGAGGCCGGACCCGAGGTTGCCGTCGATCCACTCCATCGTCGCGTTCTTGTACGCGGCTGCCCGCTTGGTGACGAGGTTGAGCACGTTGTTGGACCAGTTCTGGATGGTCGTGTACCGACAACGGCCACCCTCTTTGATGACGACCTCGACGACGGCGGCGTGGAGTGAGTCACTGGTGTAGGTAGGTGCCGAGCACCCCTCGACGTAGTGGCAGAACGCCCCCTCGTCGACGATGATCAGCGTCCTCTCGAACTGGCCCATGCTCTCGGCGTTGATGCGGAAGTACGCCTGAAGCGGCTCCTCGAGATGGACACCGGGTGGGATGTAGATGAACGAGCCACCGGACCACACTGCCGAGTTCAACGCGGCGAACTTGTTGTCGTTCGGCGGGATGATCGTCCCGAAGTACTCCTGGACGAGTTCGGGGTACTCGCGTACCGCCGTGTCCATGTCACAGAACAGGACACCGAGTTCCTCGAGGTCCTCACGGTTGCGGTGGTACACCACCTCGGACTCGTACTGGGCAGTGACGCCTGCGAGGAACTTGCGCTCGGCCTCTGGGATCCCGAGCTTCTCGTACGTGTCCTTGATCGAATCCGGGACCATGTCCCAGTCCTTTTCCTGACCCTCGGTCGGCTTGATGTAGTAGTAGATGTCGTCGTAGTCGATCTCATCGAGGCGACCGCCACCTCCCCACGTCGGGGTGGGCTTCTTCAAGAACCGGCGGTACGACTTGAGCCGGAACTCGAGCATCCACTCGGGTTCCTTCTTCATCGAGGACATCGTGCGGATAAGGTCCTCGGTGAGGCCCTTCTCCGGTTTGAAGATGTAGTCCTCTTCGTCGGACCAGCCGAGTTGATAGCTACCGAGATCGATGTCGACTGTGGTCACGATGGCTCCTCATGAGATTGCACTACGCGGCTAGGTGAATCTCAGTGTACCGGCCCTCACGGACTGAAGAACACGATATCTCAAGGGGGTGGGTGGAGACCTTGGTGCGACTCGCCCGGGTGGCTGCGAGTGGGAGTGGGGGGAAGACCGAACCACCCGGGTGAGCCGCAACTCGTACCTCTATAACGCCGTGACCCCCAGAGATGTTCCCTGCCCAACTGTCTGATATCGGGCGAACCGGTTCTCAGAAGACCTGGTTGCACCACGGCGCGCTGGCGGTGCGAAAGATGCGGTGTAGCTCATCGATCGCAACGCCCTTCCTCAATCCGACCCGTGTACCGTCGAAGTTCACCGTCTGGCCGTATGTTGCAGCGCCGTACCCGAACCGTCCGTAGATGGAACTGTCCGACACCCAGAAGCCTGCGATCGGGTAGCCGTTGGTCGCTGCGTTGTCGAGGTGAACCTGCATCAGGCCGCGTTGCCGATGTGTCGGGAACACGGTCACCGGACACGTCGTGGGAGAACCCCTCGATCAGCGCGGTGACGAATGCCGGGTACTCGGGCGGCGTCACGGGACGGATGATGAACTCGGACATCACGACGTCCTACGTGACGATGATTCGTGTTCGCAACGATTGGCTATGGTCGGAGCAGCCGACCAAGGAGATTCGATGGCCAACGTCCGTATCGCTGTGCAGATCCAACCCCAACATGGCGAGTACTCAGACATCCGACGGGCCGCCGCCCAAGCAGAGGAACTCGGCGTCGACGTCATCTACAACTGGGACCACTTCTACCCGCTCTTCGGCGGGGACCCCGATCCGATCGCAGGCAAGCACTTCGAGTGCTGGACGATGCTCGGCGCGTGGGCCGAGGCGACGGAGAACATCCGCTTCGGTGCCCTCGTCACCTGCAACTCGTACCGCAACCCGCAGCTACTTGCAGACATGGCTCGCACCGTCGATGTGATCTCAGGAGGTCGCCTCATCTTCGGGATCGGCTCGGGCTGGTTCGAGAAGGACTACACCGAGTACGGCTACGAGTTCGGGACCGCGATCGGCAGACTCAAAGCGCTCGATGCGGCGCTCCCCGTGATCAAGGATCGCCTCGCAAAACTCGATCCCCCACCACTTGGCCCGCTACCTATTCTCATCGGTGGTGGCGGCGAGAAGGTCACGCTGAGGATCGTCGCCGAGCACGCCGACATCTGGCACGGGTTCGGCGATGTCGAGACGTTCACCCACAAGTCGGGTGTCCTCGATGAGTGGTGTGCCAAGATCGGCAGAGATCCTGCCACCATCGACCGCTCCGTCGGGATCGACCCCGACAAGATCGACCAGGCAGATGCGTACCTCGCTGCGGGTGTCGACGAGATCACGATCGGCCTCAACGGCCCGGACTACGACTTCGCCAAGGTCACCGACTGGCTCGCCTGGCGAGACCAGGTGAACGGCTAGGCCGCCCCCCCCCTTCAGGGGGACAAGCGAGTCCGCCAAGGGCTACTTCTTGCCGTAGTTCCTCACGGATGGGGAGATGTCCACGCCCGGTTCGAGGTCGGGAGCCGGTTCGGGGGTCCCTGGCGTGACGGTCAGCGGGATCACGCCGGCCCAGATGCCAAGACCCATGTCCTCCTCGTCGTCTCCTGGGGGCCCTGTGCGGACCTTCGCAGAGGCTTCGGCGATCTCGAGTGCGAGCAGGCGGGTACCGGCGTCCTCCTGCTCCGTCGGCTGACGGACCTCTGCCCACCGTCCGGGGAGGACGTGATCCGTGATCGCTTCGAACGCTGCCGTTCGTTCCTGGGGATCGATGACGACACGCGGCCTACCGAACACGACCACCGAGCGGTAGTTGAGCGAGTGGTGGAACGCCGATCTCGCGGCGACGATACCGTCGACGATCGTGGCCGCGACACACACGTCGGTGTCGGCCGTCGTTCGCATCATGCGTGACGCGTGCGATCCGTGGAGATAGAGCGTGCCACCGATGCGTGCATGGATCGTGGGCACGGCGACCGGACCCTGGTCGGTTGCGAACGCAATGTGACAGATCAGGGCCTCGTCGAGAACCTGATAGATCAACTCGGTGTCGTAGACGCCCCGCTCGGGGAGTCTTCTGACGGTACTGCGTTCAGATGGTGGGGCCATACCGCCAGTGTACCCACCGCCCACTACGCGAGACCGCGCTGCCAGACCTCGACGAGCTCGGCGTAGCGTCGAGAACCGGCGATGAGTTCGTCATGGGTTCCGTCTGCTTCGATGGCGCCGCTGTCGATCAAGATGACGCGATCGGCGCGCTCGGCAGACCTGAGACGGTGGGCGATCACGATCGATGTCCTTCCCGCCAGCAACGTTGCGAGGGCCGTTTCCACCTTCTCCTCCGTCTCGGGGTCGAGGTTCGAGGTGGCCTCGTCGAGGACGATGATCGATGGATCGGCGAGGAAGGCCCGCGCGAGAGCGACGAGCTGACGCTCTCCCGCTGAGAACCGCGAACCCCGCTCGCGCACCTCGGTGTCGAGTTGGTCGGGGAGGGATCGGACCCACTGCGCGATACCCATCACCGAGAGCACCTCCCACAGCTCATCATCGCTTGCACCCGGCTTCGCATACGCGAGGTTCTCCCGGAGCGTTCCAGAGAACAGGAAGCCGTCTTGGGGTATCAACGCCATCGCTTCGAGGCGTGACCGATGAGTCAGATCCTTGAGGTCGACACCGTCGATGGTCACCCGGCCGCTGGACGGGTCGTAGAAGCGCATCGCGAGCTTGGCGAGCGTCGACTTACCTGATCCGGTCTCACCGACGATGGCAACACGCTCGCCCTGTGCAACGGCGATGTCGATGTCGTGGAGTACCGCAACGTCGGAGTCGTATGAGAACTCGACCGAGGTGAACCCCACCTCACCTCGCACGGGCTCCGCCAGGTCGTAGGCTCCCGGGCGTTCGTCGACCTCGACCTTCTCGTCCATGAGCCCGAACAGCTTGGCGAGCGCTGCAAGGGCCGACTGCAACAGGTTGTAGACGTTCGACAGGTTGATGATCGGCTGGAAGAACCAGTCGAGATACAGCAGGAACGCCACGAGCGTCCCGATCGTCATCGTCCCATCGATCACCCTCGACGTTCCGATCGCCAGCGCAGACACGACGGCAACGACCCGAAGGAACGCCACGACGGGGAAGTACCACGAGATCGCTCGGGCGGCAGCCATGTTGGCGTCGAAGTGCTGCTCGTTGATGCGCCCGAACGTGGAGGCTTGTGACCCTTCCTGGGTGAACGCCTGGACGACCCTGACCCCGGTGATGCCCTCCTGGAGGGTGGCCAGCACACGCCCGATCTGTTCGCGGACCCTGTCGTAGGCCTTGCGCGCTTGACGCTGGAAGATGACCGAGACGACGAGTAGGACCGTAACGATGCCGAACACTGCAAGGGCCATCGTCAGATCGACGAGTCCCATTGCAACAGCGACCCCGACGACCGTGAGCAGGTTGCTCAGTGCCATGACGGCTCCGTCGGATGCGAACTCCTGGAGCGACTCGATGTCGGCGGTCATTCTCGAGACGAGGACCCCGCTCTTGGAGCGGGAGAAGAACCCCATGTCGAGTCGAAGCATACGCGAGAACACTCTCGAGCGAAGCTGAACGAGGTAGCGCTCCCCAACGTAGGACACGCTCCACTGAGAAAGGGCCGTAGCGAAGTACTGCACCACGAGGAGCCCGACGTAGATTCCGGCAGCGGCGAGGATCGCCGACTTGTCACCGAGCGTGATTCCCTCGTCGATGCCGCCTCGGACCACGAGGGGGCCCAGAAGGCGAACGAGTGTCGCCGTAACGGTGGCGGAGAGGGCTCCGATGAACGGCCACCGCAGACCGTGTGAGATCCTGGCCGCGCGAACGATCAGCCGTCCGGGCTGCTCGACGCGGTAGTCACCGGCTGAGGACATGTACTTCACAGTCCCGCCCCCTCCTCGGTGGCTGCAAGCACCTCGCCGTAGCGTGGAACGTCCCTCAGCAGCGACTCGTGCGGCCCGAAGGCGACGAGCTCGCCACCTTCGATGAACGCGACGTTGTCGACGATCGCAAGCGTCGACGTCCGGTGGGCGACGATCACCGTCGTGCGCCCCGACATCACCTGACGAAGTGCCTCCTGGATCTCGGCCTCGACGACCGCATCCACCGAAGACGTTGCATCGTCGAGCACGAGAACTCGTGGATCACGCACGACACCACGTGCGAGGCTCACCCGCTGGCGTTGGCCACCTGAGAGCGTTGCGCCCCGCTCGCCGACGACCGTGTCGTACCCCTCGGGCATTGCGCAGATGAAGTCGTGGGCCCGGGCCAGACGAGCAGCAGCCCTCACTTGCTCGTCGGATGCCATCGGATCTCCGACCCGGATGTTGTCGGCGATCGTCGATGAGAACAGGAACGTCTCCTGGAAGACCACAGATACCTCGCTGCGGAGCTGGTCGAGGCGCACGTCGCGTACATCGACGCCGTCGATGAGGATCGCTCCGTCCGACACGTCGTAGAACCTCGGTATCAGGTGTGCCAGCGTCGACTTTCCCGCACCGGTGCCTCCAACGATCCCAACCGAAGTACCGCCCGGGATGGTCAAGGAAACACCGTTGAGCACCTCTGTCCCGTCGGGGTAGGTGAACGAGACGTTCTCCATCTTGATCTCTCCAGGCCCCGGCTTGAGATCGACGGGTCGTCTCGGGTCCCTGATCTCGGGTGCTGTCTCGAGCAGACGGTCGATTCGGGACGCTGCAGCGGCCGACCGCGGAAGGTTCGCAAAGAACCATCCGGTGATCATCAACGGCAGAACCATCACGGCGAGGTACTGGGTGAACGCGACGAACTCCCCTATGGTCACCGCCCCGTCGACCACCCGGATCCCACCGACTGCCAGCACCGCGACCGTTCCCAGCGCCGGGATGATCTCGAAGAGCGGCCGATGGATCGCTCGCTCCTTCGCCATCCCCATCGCCGAGTCGTAGATGATCTCCGCCTTGTGGTCGAGCTTGCCCTGTTGCTGAGCTTCTTGTCCGTAGCTCTTGACGACCTCGATCCCGGACACGGTCTCTTCGACGACGTGGGACAGCTCGGATAGCCGCTGCTGGAGGTCGAACGAGTAGCCCACGACGCGGTTGGCGAAGCGAGCCGAGGCGAACAGCAGTGCAGGCACCATCAAGGACGCAACGAGGCCCAGGACCGGGTCGATCACGACGAGAACCAACGACACGACGAGGAACATCACGATGTTGGCGAGCGTGATGGGCAACATTGCAAGGATGAGCCGCAGCTGCGACAGATCCGACGACGCCCTCGCCATCAGCTCCCCGGTCGACGTCACGTCGTGGAAGCTGAACGCCATCCGCTGGATGTGAGCGAAGATCCTGTTGCGGACGTCGGCCTCGGCGCGGTAGGACAACTTGAACCCGAAGTAGCGTCGCAACGAGATGCCGACCGCCTGGATCGAACCGGCGAGAACCATCCCCCCGAGCACCGTCCAGACGATCGACGGGTTCGAAGGGTCGACCGCACGATCGATGACGATCCCGACCATGTACGGGATCGTGATGATCGTCGCCATCCAAATGAGGGCCCCGAGGATGGATACGAACGCGATCGAGCGGTAACTACTCAGCAGTCGGAGAAGGAGTCCTACCCCGTTCTTGAGATCCTGGATCCTCGTCGCGCTGTGGGCTTGGCTCATCCACGAAAGGGTACATCTCGTCACGTCCGCTCCATGCGCCGATCCCGGCCCCGATCGCGATCGGGATCCCGACGAGCAGAACCCCGAGGATGTACGCCCAGGCGAGGATGATCCCGAGAACACCGAACATCGCGAGTGCGTCGTTCTGGCTGAACGGTATGAAGTTGAAGATGACACGCGAACCGACGATGATCGCAACCTCGACGAGGCCGGCCGTGATCAAGGGCACGGGGACCGGCTCTGGGGGTCCGAAGCGGTACACGACCCATAGCACGGCGTACCCCAACACGAGAATCAGGACCGACACGAAGAACTCGACGAGACGACCACTGGTCCAACCGATCGAGTTCGCAACCCGCATCCACACGACCTCACCGAACACCATGAGCGCATACCCCGCAAGCACGCCGAATATCGCTCCGACCGTCACGAGTATCCCTATCGAACGGGTGTGGAGGTACCCCCGGTCATCCTCGCCTCCTTGCACGAGTCGAAGCGCCTTCTGTACGGCGTACACGGCTCTCGAGCCCGACCAGAGCGCTACCCCGATCGAGACAACGAGGATCCACCCCTGGTCATCGCTGACCATCACGAGCGATTGCCTGATCACATCGACGGCAAACGATGCGACATCTGCGGGCAACTTCAACTCGAGCAGCCCGATAAACTCGTCGATCGCATCCTGAGAGACATCGAACAGCGTCACGATCGACACGAAAGCAAGGGCAAGGGGCACCATCGCGAACAAGGCGTTGTACGCGATCGCGGCGCCCATCAGCAGAGGGTCCCCCCGCTGCCACTGCACGAGGCCCAACGAAATGAACCTGCGAGCCAGTCGGATGATCTCGTTCACACCGAGAGCCTAGGCGAGCAGCGACATCCGCTGGTCCAAGCACACCGTCTATCGGAACCGTCTCCCTACACTCGCCGCGATGCGAAAAGCAACGTTCATCGTGATCGGCTTCTCCCTGCTCGCCTCAGCATGTGTGGCCGGTGGGGAGAACGTCATATCTGCCGGTCCAGAGTCCCCCACGGTCACGACGCTGCCACCCGTCAACGGCACGACCCTCCCCCCCGACACGACGGACTCGACCGTGGCCGATGACCCGACGACGACCACGACGACGATCCCGCAGCGTCCGGTGGGTGTCGTGACCCCCGAGACCGTGTACGAGCCGTGGGGAACCGTGACCGGTCTCACCATGTTTCGAGGGAACCCGACCCGTACGTTCTTCGGAACCGGCCCGGTACCCGAGACGGCACCCGAACAGCTCTGGCGGTACCCCGATCACGCGATGACAGGCTCGTCGCCTGTTGGACGCGAACCCAAGGTCTGGTCCGGGACCGGCTGGACGGGTCAACCGGTGGTCTGGGAGAGACCGGACGGCAAGACCGAACTGATCTTCGGGGCGGACGACAAGAAGATCCACTTCGTCGATGGCGACACCGGCACGGACCTGCGCCCCCCATTCGACATGGGCGACATCAGCAAGGGCAGCGTCACGCTCGATCCAGACGGCTACCCCCTGCTCTATACAAGCTCGAGAGACCCCCGTTTCCGGATCCTGGCACTCGACGGTGATGAGGTTCGCGAGGTGTGGTCGCTCCACGCACGTTCCGTCGAGGGGATAGGGAACGACGACTGGGACTCGAACCCTGTGGTCATCGACGACATGATGTACGAGGGTGGGGAGAACTCGTGGTGGTTCGCCGTCAAGCTCAATCGTGGATACGACGCAGACGGCAAGGTGAC
>JAJRYI010000404.1 GCA_024275815.1 Actinomycetes bacterium
CGGTCGGGGAGGAACTCGTGCAGTGGCGGGTCGAGAAGTCGGATGATGACCTCGTGTCCCTTCATGACGCGGAACAGGCCTGCGAAGTCCCTGCGCTGAAGGGGCAGGAGGTGCGAGAGCGCCTCGAGGCGATCCTCGGTGGTCGAAGCCATGATCATGTCCTGCATGATCGGAAGGCGATCCGGTGCGAAGAACATGTGCTCGGTACGGCACAGACCGATGCCTGTTGCTCCGAGGATGACTGCCCGCTCGGCATCTTCCGGGTTGTCCGCGTTCGTCCACACACCGAGCCTCCGCACAGCATCCGCCCACTCGAGGAGCTTCATCAACCACGGATCGTCGAAGTCGGGGACTCTGGTTGCGATCGACCCGAGGAAGACCTCCCCGGTCGTGCCGTCGATCGAGATGATGTCGCCCTCATGGATGACGACGTCGCCGACGGTGATGACTCGCTCGTTGAGGTCGATAACGAGTTCCGAGGCCCCGACGACCGCAGGTTTCCCGAACTGGCGTGCCACGAGTGCCGCGTGACTCGTCCTCCCCCCACTCGACGTGAGAACGCCCGCCGACACCAACATGCCGTGCACGTCGTCTGGCTTCGTCTCAGGACGGACGAGGATGATCGATTCGTCGTTCTCAGATGCCCGGCGTTCGGCACGGTCGGCGTCGAGCACCACGACTCCGACGGCGGCACCGGGGGAGACGTTGAGGCCCTTCGTGAGCAGGCTGCCGTCGGTCTCTGCAGTTGCTTCGGCTTCCGGGTCGAACTGGGGGTGGAGGAAGAACTCGACCTGGTCGGGGGTCACCCGGCGTATCGCCTCCTCCTTCGTGAGGATGCCCTCGGTCGCGAGATCGACGGCGATACGCACGGCTGCCTGCGCGGTCCGCTTCCCGTTGCGGGTCTGTAGCAGCCACAGTTTGCCGTTCTCGATGGTGAACTCGATGTCCTGCATGTCGCGATAGTGCCGTTCGAGCATGGAGGCGTATCTCTGGAGTTCAGCGTGGATCTCAGGCATGGTCGCTTCGAGGTCATCGAGTGTGCTCGTCATGCGGATACCGGCGACGACGTCTTCGCCCTGAGCGTTCACGAGGAAATCCCCATCGAGTCGTGGTTCGCCGGTGGTCGCTCCCCGTGAGACGGCGACTCCCGTTGCAGAGTTCGAACCACGGTTGCCGAACACCATAGCCTGAACGTTCACGGCTGTACCGAGCGTGTGGGGGATTCCCGACGCCGTTCGGTAGGACCATGCGCGTTTGGAGTTCCACGACTCGAACACCGCTTTGATGGCCATCGTGAGTTGCTCGTGTGGATCGGTGGGGAACGGTGTCCTTGTGGTATGTCGGAAGAGATCCTTGAACCGTGAAACGACCTCCTCGAGGTCGGTCTCGGTGAGGTCACCATCAGATGAGACGTCGCGAGCGAGGCGTGCCTCGGTGAGGATCTTCTCGAAGCCGTTCCCGGGAACGTCCATCACGACTGCCGCGAACATCTGGACCAGTCGGCGGTATGAGTCGAGGGCGAATCGTCGATCTCCAGAGAGCGTCGCGAGGCCTTCCACCGTCTCGTCGTTCAGGCCGATGTTGAGGATCGTGTCC
>JAJRYI010000030.1 GCA_024275815.1 Actinomycetes bacterium
GCCGGCAGGCTTTTGGAGGCCTGCAACGTACGACATCTTGCGGGCAGGCTTCTTCGGGAACAGCTGGAAGAGGCTCTTGGTCGGGATGCCGCCGACGGTCGATACCCGGCGAAGCGTCGGCGTCTCGCCCTGTTCCTTGGCATCGGCCCGGATGAACTCGATGACCTTCCAGTGTTCGTCCGTCAGTTCATCGATTCCGATGTTGGCAGCGAGGACCTTGGCCAGGTCCTTGTCCCACTCGTCGAACTCGGTCAGGAAACCCTCGTCGTCGACGTGGATCTCCCTGTCAGCGATCGTCGTTACTGGCATCACGCACCTCCAGGTGTGTCTTCGGCGTTGCCGTTGGCTTGTACTTGTTCTACTTGTTCGGTCTCTGATGCAGATACTGCCTTGAACGTGTTCAACGCACGACACAGGCCCCGTCGGATCTCTGGATCGCGCATCATGCCCATCAACCCGAAGAGGCTCGGTGGCTCCTGCGGCTCGAGTTCTGCCGTGCGCTGTTGCCTCTGAACGACCTCGAGAAGCCGATCCGCCACCGCGAGCATCTCGGGTTGCGTCAAGTCCTTCACGATGTCGAGCATATCGACGACGTTGTCTCCGAGGGCTTCGACGTCCTCCTTCGAGTAGCCGGTCACGATCCGGTCGACGACTCCGATGCCCGCTTCTGCGAACTCGAAGTAGCCCTTCTGATCGAGCTCGTCGGCGAACTCGATCGCCTTGACGATACCGCGATTGACGATCGGCTTGAGTTCTGTTGCGAGTTCCGTCATGGACTCCATCTGGATCATCAGGTTCTCGAGCATCTTGGCGTTCTCCGCGACCCGCACCGCGAGTTGGAGCAGATCAGATGGGTCGATCTGCACCTCATCGAGTGTGTAGGCAGATCGTTCGATCGCCTGAACGGCGATCGGGGTGAGATCGGCCTGGAGCTCTTCGAGCGCCCGACGGCGCTGGCCTTGAGCACGTGCCTCCTCTGCGAGGAACTGCACCTGCTCGGTGAGCGCGTCGATCTTGCGCTCCAACTCGGCGGTGCGGTCGAGCGTCGCGGAATCGGTCACGATTCGCCCCTCTCCTTGCCCGCCATCATCATGTGTGCCGGTACCGGGATGTCCTTACCGGGGAGGAGCAGGTTCCAGTACATCCACTTGAACATCAGCTTGCCCCAGTGGTTCATCTCGGTCTCCTTGAGGAGGGAGAACGGCCCGATGCCCGGCATGGGGTACATCCCGGGGAGTGGCTCGGTCGTGTAGTTGAAGTCGATGAGCAACGCCTTGCCATGGCCCGTCTCGATGTAGCAGTTGGAGTGCCCATCGAACTCGTGGGTCATCGGCAGGCCCTGGATGAGTCGAAGGAAGTTCGGAACGAACGTCTCCATGGCGAAGTGAGCGACCGAGCCGGCCTTCGAGGTCGGGAGGTTCGCTGCATCACCGAGAGCGAAGATGTTCTCGTACTTGGTCGACTGGAAGTTGCCGTGGTCCACGTTGACGTGGTTGAGCTCGTCGCCGAGACCGGCCTTTGCAACGAAGGCCGCACCCATGTTGAGCGGGATCGTCACGAGCAGGTCGTACTCGACCTCGCGTTCGTCGTAGGACACGATCTTCTTGTCGTCGGAGTCCACACGCTCGAGATAGAAGTCCGGCTCGAGCTCGATACCGCGATCTTCGAACATGGTGCCGAGGTGCTTCGCTGCGACCGGCTTCGTGAATGCACCGTCGAGGGACGTGACGTACTTGATCTCGACCTTGTCGCGGATGCCGCGTTCGGTGAAGAAGGCGTCGGCGAGGAAGGCGAACTCCAGGGGTGCAACGGGACACTTGATGGGCATCTCGACGAGGTTGATCACCAAGCGCCCACCGTCTAAGTCGGCGAGTGCGTCGCGAAGGGCAACGGCACCGTCGAACGTGTAGAAGTCGTGGACGGTCTTGCCGTACTCGTCACTCTCGAGCCCGGGCGTCTCGCTCGGTGTTGGCCGTGTTCCTGTCGCGATGATCAGATAGTCGTAGGTGAGTACGTCTCCGCTGCCGAGGATCACCTTGTTCTCCTCAGGAAGCAGCTCGTCGATCTCCTCGTTGACGTAGTTCACGCCGCGGGGGAGGAAGTCGGCCTCCTTGCGCACGACCTCTGATGGTTCGTACGCGCCGAATGGGATGAAGAGGAACCCCGGCTGGTAGTAGTGCTCGGTCTGTTGGTCGACGATGGTGATGTCCCAGTCGTCGTCGAGCTTCTCGTGGAGCTTGTTCGCAGCCATGGTGCCTGCGGTGCCGGCTCCGAGTATCAGTAGACGTCTCACGTGTAGGTCCTTTCTTTGGACGTGGGTTGCCGGCTGGAGTCGTCGGCGTGAACATGGGTGGAGGTCGTGTTGGGGCGACACTTGTCGCGCGAGGCGGCAACAACAACGAGGGTAGTGGTGCGTCGATCAGCGGATGGCGCTCGTCGATCCTGTCGTTGGGCCACAGGCGATGTCGTCGAATATCGGTTACTGAGTGTCTGTTGGGTTGTCATCGTACTGCCTACCCCCCGGAGTATACGGCGGAATCGTTCTAATGCGTAGTAAGCAACTTAGGAATATGCCGTTCAACTGTTTCTGGTGAGGAACGGATGGATGCAGGGAAGGGTTGATTCCGGGCGCGTCTACCGTGGGAGGACCCCAACAGGAGATCCTTCGTGGCACGACACTTCGACCTCACCTACGACTATCTGTGTCCGTTCGCCCGCAACGCGAACGAGGCTGTTGTCGATGCTCTCGAGCAGGGAGCGAACTGGAGCGTCACGTTCCGTCCGTTCTCACTTCAAGAGAACCACAACGGACCCGAAGAGACCCCCGTGTGGGATGTCGCTCTCGACGCCGATATGGGCTCGGGCGTTCGGGCGCTGCTCTGGTCCCTTGCTGTACGCGACAGTTTCCCCGACTCCTTCACGCGCTTCCACGTGTCGATGTTCTCTGCCCGACACGATCAGGCGCTCGACGTCGGCGACGAGCAGGTGATCAGAGACGTGGTCGCCGATGTGGGTCTGGACGTCGATGCCGTCTCGCAAGCGGTCGCCACAGGTGTGCCGCAGAGGACACTCGAGTCCGAGCACTCGGCACTCGTCGAGACTCACGAGGTGTTCGGTGTCCCGACGTTCATCGTCGAGAGCGAAGCGGTCTTCGTACGTGTCATGGACAGGCACAACGTTGAGGATGTGAAGCGGATCGTCGACATGCTTGGATGGGTGAACCTCAACGAGTTCAAGCGGACAAGAATCCCGCAGTAGGGGAAGCTCGGCCCAAAGGGGGCCTCGCCGCTGTCGGCTTTCGGTGCGCTCGGCTGGCGCCTCGCTTGTCGGAGCCCGCGCGATGCTTGGCCGATGGCCGATGGCCGATGGCCGATGGCCGATGGCCGATGGCCGATGGCCGACAGCCGATTGGCGTCTACGCTCTCGTCATGCAGCCGGCCACTTCAGAGGAGATGTTCGAGCTCGTTCACGGTGTGCGTTCGGATGATCCATCGTGGTTCGAGTTCGGGGATCGGGTGCTTACCCCGCACGACATCGTCGCGATCTTGAAGCCACGCATCTCGGAGTCACGGATCGAGACGATCGAGCGGGTCCTTGCTGCTCGCACGAACGACGTGACCGTCGTGGTCGAAGGGATGGTCGACCTCGGCAACGTGTCGGCCGTGATGCGTTCTGCGGAAGGGTTCGGTGTTCAGTCGTTCCACGCCATCGACACAGCAGATGCGTACAAGCGCTCCCGACGAACCACGAGGGGCACCGACAAGTGGCTCGATCGGTATCGATGGGATGACGTCGAGAGTTGTTTCGGGTTCTTGCGATCCCATGGCTACCGGGTCGTCATCGCAACCGTCGGCGACGATGTGGTGCCAATCGGTGAGGCAGATCTGAGCGAACGTGTTGCTCTCGTGTTCGGCAACGAGCTCGAGGGTGTCTCGACGCAGGCTCAGGAGCTCTCCGATCTAGCGGTCACGATACCGATGGCAGGGTTCGCTGAGAGCTTCAACGTGTCCGTGGCTGCGTCGGTCGCTCTCTACGAGACGCGCCGACAACGGGTCGCCCGATTTGGATCGGCGGGCAGCCTGGATGACGTCGAGCGAGACAGGGTTCGCGCCGTGTGGTATCTGAAGTCTGTTCGAGAGTCCCGCCTCGTTGTCGAGCGGGCTCTCTGTGATGGCCATCAGCCAGCCGGCACCACATGAAGGCCCGGTTCGAGGCCTTCGCTCACCGTCCAGTACGAGAGCTCCCGATCGAAGGCGATCGCCTCCCCCTGTCGCTCGTCGGGGTTGGGAGCAAGACATGGTTCGCCGGCGAGTGCGTCTGCGACCGTCGAGCCCTCGGCCCGGACCCACATCCAGACGCTTCGGTAACCCCTGAATGCGATGACGCCGCCATCCCACGAGATGTCTGCCCCCGAGACCTCGTTGTCGAGACGCAGCGTCGCTACGAGCTCGAGTTCGACGGTGCCGTCGGTAGCGGTGAGCGGACCCTTGAAGACCGACGTCACCCTCTTGTCCTTGGTCACGATGTAGAGGGCGGGTTCGACCGGGTCGACGAAGAGGGCTTCAGCGTTGTAGACGTCCTCGGGATACTCATAGGTGAGCGCAACGACGTCATCGAAAGCGCCGTCCATCACCCGTGGATCGGCATCGGGGACGCGGTACACAGCGATCTTCCCTCCGCGGATGAAGAAGTTGTCTCCGATGTCCCCGACGTAGAGGTAGGAGCCCGTCCCGTCCGGGCCGGGACCCGCCGCCATGTCCTCCCAGTCGAATGCGAGCGCACCAGGGACGTCGAACATACCGAGGGGTGCGCCCGTCGTATCGAACGCGTAGAGGCGGGCATCATCACCCGAATCGTTGTGTGACCACAACACCGTCTCGTCGATCCTGCTCACCGCCAGCCCTGAAGCTTCGATGAGTCCCTCCGATTGCACGACACCGACATCGATGATCGACGAGTACGGGTCGCACGCATCGGCACCCGGTGGGAGAGTCACCGGTGGCGCCGTCGAAGGGACGGCCACTGTCGTACTCGGTGACGAAACCGAAGATGTTGGTGCCCCGGTCTCGTTCGTCGTCGGAGGTGCGGCGACTCCGGGTTCATCGTCCGAGATGCGCATGATCGCGACCACTGCCACAGCGATGACGGTGATGACGATCAACCAGAGCGTTGGTTTGCGCATCCGACGAGGGTAGGTGCTGGGTCAGGTTGCTTCGGCGAAGGACGCCAAAGCGATAGCCTGCGCGACGATCGCAGATTCGAGGTCCGCGATCTCGACGCTCTCGTTCGGGCCGTGATACCTGCTCATTGGATCGGCAACGCCGACGAGTAGCACGTCTGCGTGGGGGTACCTCTCGGAGAATGCGGCGACGAACGGTATCGAACCGCCCATGCCCATCTCGACGGGTTCGACGCCGTACCCCTCAGCCATCCCGGCTCGATACGCGTCGTACATGGGGCCGCTCGTGTCGAGATCGAACGCCTCTCCCGTTGCTCCGTCGCTGATGGTGACCTCCACACCCCACGGCGCCGAGGCCACGAGGTGGGCGTTGAGAGCTTCTAGAGCTTCCCCGGCATCCTGGCCCGGCGGTACGCGCATGCTGACCTTGGCCCGTGCCTCGGGAACGATCTGGTTGATGGCCTCAGAGATCGGGACCGCCTCGATCGCGAGGACCGAGATCGCGGGCTTCCTCCAGAGCC
>JAJRYI010000005.1 GCA_024275815.1 Actinomycetes bacterium
AGAGGGGGGAGAACATCGAGTGCATCCTTGACCACGACGAAGGTCGTTCCAAAGAGCGCCGCAGCGAGAGCGAGGAGGAGATAGGCGTGTGTACGGCGGTTCACACCGTGACCGTAGTGTCGTGAGCGTCGCGCCTATCCGCATGGGGGGTTACCGTTGACTCGATGGACCCGTTCCCAGACCCCACACCGCACGAAGACCCTCTTCCGCTCATCGATCGTCTTCCCGACTACCTTGCAACGTTCGGCATCGGTCTCGCTGTATCGATCGCCGTTGGTCTGGTCGTGTGGCTCGTATCTGAGGTATCGCTCGCTTCGAGCGTGGGGTACACGATCATCTTGTACGGCGTCGTTCTCCTCCTTGCCGGAGGTGCGAGCGGTGGTGGGTACACCAACCTCGGGGTCGGAGCAGTCGGTGCGATGTTCGGGGCACGCAGAACAGATGAGGAACACGCCGAACTCAACGAATCATGGCATCGGTCACCCCGTATGGATCCGAGAGAGCGGCTCCGTCGGGGTTTGCGTCCAGAGGCCAACCCCCGAGCCTTCTGGCAGGTCGTCGGCGGCGGGATCTACGTGGCGATCGGGTTGATGATCGTCGTCACATGGTCGTGACGTCACGCTGAGCGGCGACGAGTTCCTCGACAGTTCCCGCAACGACGAACAGGCCGGACGATTGCGCTACCACACGATCCCCCGAGAGCATCGCGGCATCGATCAGAAGTCGTTTTCCCCGTCGCTGTGTCACCGAACCCGTGAGTGTGAACGCATCGCCGATAGATGCCTCCGACCGGTAACGGATCTCGAGCTTTGCGGTGAACACGAACACACCTTCGGTCAGGATCGCCGACCAGGCACTGATCTCGTCGAGCGCCGTGGCGATGACACCTCCATGGAGGATGCCGCGGAACCCATTGAAGTCCTCGTGCGGGGAGAACGTTGCCGTGGCACCGTCATCGGATCTGGTGAAAGCGTCGAGGTGAAGTCCTACGGGGTTGTTGACACCGCATCCGAAGCATCGGTCGTACGCGGATCTCAGCTCGGCGATCTGTTCATCGGAAAGTGTTGTCGAAGCCATGCCATCACTGTACCGCAGTACTATCGGCCGTCATGGCGAAGCGCACTGCATCCAAGGTCCCGCCCCCATCTCGAGAGTTGAGATCGCTGGCGGGTGCCGTCCTCGACAGGCTGACCTCACGCTACCGCGAGGTGAACACCGCGCTCGACTACGACGACGCGTGGCAACTCCTCGTCGCCACGGTCCTGTCCGCCCAGACGACCGATGCCAACGTCAACTCTGTGGTGCCCGCGCTCTTCGAGCGATACCCGAACCCCGAGGACCTCGCCGCGGCCGATCCCGAGGAGGTCGAGAAGATCATCTACTCGACCGGGTACTACCGGGCCAAGACCAGGAACATCATCTCTCTCGCCCAGGATCTCGACCGACGGTTCGACGGTCAGGTCCCACGTGATCTCGACGCACTCATCACCCTCCCCGGCGTTGGCCGCAAGACGGCGTCGGTCGTGCTCGCAGAGGTGTGGGGCGACCCGGCGATCGCAGTCGACACACACGTCAAGAGGGTCAGCAACAGGCTCGGCCTCACACGTTCGAGCGACCCGAAGAAGATCGAGTTCGAGCTCAAGGCGTTGTATCCGCAACAGGAGTGGGCAGGGATCTCGATGCGGATGATCCAGTTCGGCCGCGACGTGTGCAACGCTCGCACCCCCCGCTGTTGGGACTGTCCTCTTGGCGACCTCTGCCGCTACGAGGACAAGACCGAGCGTCCCGACTGAGTCCCTGATGCTGGCAGCGTTCCGATCGAATCCACGGGACAAAGCGATCGCCGCTTTGGCAATCCCCGCACTCGGCACACTCGCGATCGACCCGCTCGTATCCATCGTCGACACCGCATGGGTTGGACGCCTCGGTGCCGGGCCGCTTGCTTCGATCGCGATCGCCTCGGCGGTCTTTGCCGCCGTCTTCAGCATCTTCAACTTCGTTCACGCTGCCGTGACACCGCTGGTTGCCGGCGAAGTCGGCCGCAGGAACATCCCCGCTGCTGGTGCCGTCGCCACAGGATCGATCCTTGTTGCATTCCTCATCGGTGTGGTGATAGCGGCGGCTGTTTCCTTCGCTCTCGACCCGCTCGTCGCGTTCTTCGGCGCCGAACGATCGGTTGCCGAAGGAGCCACCGCCTATCTCCAGATCCGCTTCATGGCACTGCCGGCGGTTCTCGTGGTCATGGTCGGCCACGGCGTGTACCGGGGCCACTCCGATACCAGGACACCGCTCGTGGTCGCCGTCGGGATGAACGCCGTGAACCTCGTGCTCGACCCGATCCTCATCTTCGGGGTTGGGCTCGGGGTGAGCGGGGCAGCATGGGCAACGTTGGTCGCACAGACGATCGCTGCGGTCTGGTTCCTCGTGTTGATCTTCGGCGTCCACCGGCACCGCCTCGGTACCGACCGGCGTCCCTACAGGGTCGGATCACTTCCCATCGGCAGGATCGTCGGGGCGGGGTGGCCGATGATGATCCGCAGCTTCGCTCTGCTCCTCGCGATCTCAGCTACCACCGTTGCCGCGTCACGGATCGGAACACAGCAGGTGGCTGCTCATCAGATCGCGATGCAGGTGTGGCTGTTCCTGTCGTTCGTCCTCGACTCGTTCGCGATCGCGGCGACTGCCCTCATCGGGACGGATCTCGGTGCAGGGAATCGGTCGTCGGCGCGTGATGTTGCGAACCGGCTGCTCGCGCTGGGATTCATGTCGGGCGTTGCGCTGTCGGTGCTCCTCGCCGTCACGAGTCCGTTGGTGATGATGGTCTTTTCGTCCGATCCGGGTGTGCGCAGCGATCTGGCATCGATCTATCCGTTCGTCATCCTGCTGCAACCCCTCACGGCACTCGTCTACGTGTGGGACGGTGTCGGTCTGGGAGCGAGCGCCTTCAAGTTACTCGCAGGTTCGATGGTCGTAGCCGGCGTCGTGGCGATCGCGACGCTGATGATGTTCGGCGACACGTTGATCGGTGTGTGGATCGGCGTGTTGGCACTGACCGTCAGCCGGTTGGTGGCGCTTGCCTGGTGGCACCGGTACGGGACGCTCTCGATCGCACGAGATCCATCCCCTTCGTCTCAGGCAACCTGAGGACGAGCACCATCGATAGCAGCAGACCTGCACCGAGCGTGGCGACCGTTGTTGGTAGCCCGAGGCGATCGATGAGGATCGCGCCGGTGGCGAACCCGAAGATGCTCCCCGTGATGGCGACGTTCGTCAGCCACGCGTTTCCGGTCGCTCGTACGCGGGTCGGGAAGAGCTCAGAGCGGTGCGCACCGAACGATGGGGTCAACATCGTTGCCCCGAGTGTTGCAAGGAAGATGGACGCTGCAAGGAACCAGCCAGAGTCGAGAAGGTAGAACCCGACGCCGCCGACGAGACCGATTCCAAGGGCGATGATGGTCGTCGGCCGACGCCCGTAGGTGTCGGCGAGGCGGCCACCGAGGAGCAGTCCAACGGCGCCGAGGCCGGAAAAGACGATGAGAAGGAACCGGGCCGCGCCGGTCTCCCACAACAAGTCGTTGATCAGTCGCTCGAGTACGAAGTCGAAAGCGGGGGCCGAGAACGCAGCGACGAAGAAAGAGATGCCTGCGAGTGGCCAGAAGTGGCGGGAGAGGCCCATCCCGAGCGCCTTGTAGAACGGGATCGAGGGAGCCTCGACGAACGCACGAGACTCCGGCAGGAAACGGTTGAGCAGAGGAAACGCGAGCAGGCCGAGTGTGGCGAGGGCGAACAACACCCGCCAGGCGTTCTCATTGGCCTCTGCGATCGGGAGGAGGAGGAGTCCGAGACCGACACCGAGTGAGCCCGCGAGGCCGAACACGCCGATGCCGGTGGCGCGGATCGCCGGGTTCAGTTCCTCTGCGATGTAGACGATCGACAGTGACGCAAGGGCGACGAGGGCGATCCTCACGACGGCCTGGGAGATGACGTACGCAGGCACGGAGGGGATGAACGCCGTTGTGAGGCTTCCGAAAGCGAGGAGAACGAACGC
>JAJRYI010000405.1 GCA_024275815.1 Actinomycetes bacterium
CGCTCCCACATGTCGTGCAGACCTTCCTCGTCGACCGCATCCACGTGTTCCCACAGGATTCACAGGACAGTTCGATGCCCTCGACACGTTCGACACCCACCAATGCGTCGGCTTCGCCACATACCGAGCACTCGATGCTCAGTGGCATCAAAGATCCTGAATGGCGAGAAAAACAGCACGAGCGATGGCGAAAGGACGTTCACACTCCACGAACACTGCACCGGCCGCTCGATCTGGACCCCGTTTCACCACGGCGACGACCAGGTCACCGTCCTCGGTTGCAAGATCGTCGATGCGGACCGACGGGGGGTCGTCGATGGTGAGGAGCGCCAAGGTTGCCTCGATGACGGCACTCTCGACGGCCTCCCCAACGATGGGGACCGAAACTCGCTTGCCTGTGGAGTCCTCGACCTCGACGAGCACAGCGTCCGACGTCTCTGTGATCGCAACGACTGAGACCGTGGGGCGTTGTCCCGACTCGGGTTGGAGATGCGTCGGGACGGAGTCAGACTCTTCGGTCGGGATGAGGTCGCTCAGTCCCCTCCCGAGGCCGGAGCGCCGCTTCCCCGACTGTTCCCCCTCCTGGCGGGTACCCGATGCTGGTTGTGGACCATCGTGGACCACACGCGTCGCGTTGCGTCCACCCGTTCCCGGGAACACTGCCAACTCGTCATGTAGATCCTGCGGCATCACCTGGCCTCCCCTGCCGTTCAAGGATACATCACCATACCCCGACGGAACAGGCTGACGAGCTCACTCCTTGGAGCGAGCTCGTATCATGATGCAGGCATCGATCAGCGCAGGCAGAGCGAGTTCGTTCACCCGTGCACGCACGGCGTCGTCTGCGGCACCCGGCTGTATCCACACGGCGACATCTCCGAGAGCAGCCACGTCGTCGAGGAGCCGCAACGTCCTGGTCGGAGGCACGACGAAGTTCACGATGTCCGGTACCTCTCCGAGTTCGTCGAGCCGGGAGTAGCAGCGATCCCCATCGACGGTCTCGCGAAGTGGATTCACCGCGACGACCCGGTACCCCTTCGACTTCAGGTCCCGATAGATGACACTTCCGTACTTGTTGGGATGATCCGTGGCTCCGACGACCGCGATGTAGGGGTCGGGCAGGTCGAGTCGTTCCGAGACGGGGTCGCTCATACCGTCTCCAACCCGGCGTTGTGCCGCCTATTCCTCGCTGTCACCGGGTACCCCCGGCTCCGTCCGGTCCCCGGACAGCGACAGGACGGTCCCGACCGTTGCGAGCAGGATCTTCAGATCGAGCCTCGACGAACGGTCCTCGACGTAGCGCTCATCCCACGCTGTTCGTTCTTCGAGGCTGATCGAATCGCGGCCGTGAACCTGTGCGTAACCGGTGACGCCGGGCTTGACGCTGAAACGAGGGTTGTCGAGACCGATGAGCTCGGCTTCCTCCCGCACGAGCGGTCGTGGACCGACGAGGGACATCGATCCCTTGAGGACGTTCCACAGGTTCGGCAGCTCGTCGATGGACCATGCCCGCAACCGTGCCCCGACGCGCGTGATCCTGGGGTCTCCTTCGATTCGGATCGTGTAGTCGGTCGCTTCCGGTGAACCGCTTTTCAGGCGATCGAGGTGCTCGTGGAATATCTCCTCGTCGTGGTCGAACACCATCGTGCGCAGCTTGACCATCCAGAAATCCTTTCCATCACGACCTACCCGCTGCTGACGGAAGAAAGCCGGCCCGGGGGAATCGAGTTTGACTGCCAGGGCGGCGATCAGGAGGATCGGGAACAACAGGACGAGAGCGACGAGTGCTCCTCCTATGTCGAC
>JAJRYI010000406.1 GCA_024275815.1 Actinomycetes bacterium
CCTCCGTAGAAGAAGGAGATAGAGAAGTACAGGAGCAACGTTGCCACCTTGCCGAGGTAGCGCACCTCGAGCTTCGTCACTCCCCTGGTCCATCCATAGACCGCTCCAGCAGCGATGAGGAGTTCCCGCACGATCAAGGCGGCCGCGAACCATGGGGGCAGGACGCCTGTGATGAGGCCTGCGATCACGGCGACTGCAACGGCTATCCGGTCGGCGAGTGGGTCGAGGAACTTTCCGATCTCGGTGACCTGACCGAGGCGTCGCGCGAGGTAGCCGTCGATCCAGTCGGTCGCTCCGATGATGCCAAGCAGCACGCCGGCCCAGCCGTAGGTGCCATCGACGACGAGCCAGATGAACACCGGGATCAACGCCAAACGGAGGAGCGATATGACGTTCGGAACGTTCCAGAGTTGGGACATCACGACACGAGTACGACCCTGAACTTGATCCTGGCCAGTTCGGTGTCGTTCAAGGTCACGATGAACGCGTACCCCTTGGCTTCGGGGAACGTGATGTTGTGGAAGGGTGTCACGATCGGCACGATGGTCGGTGATCCGGGTGGGAGGTTCGGCGGTGCCCCTACGCGAAGGCGTCCCTTCGCTTCGACACCAAGCGGGGTTCCATCTTCGTCGACCAATGTGATGATGAGATCGAGGTCACGCTGGCGCTCGTCGGGTCCGACCTCGGCGACCATGGCGAGTGAGAGGTTGGGGTGGCCGGTGGGGACCGATCGTACGGTGATGGTGTCGAAGCCCCCTCCGAGCACGTAGAGCTTCCCGTTCTGAACCTGTGCCGAATCGGCGAGCATCGCTGAGGTGAGTCTCATGGTCTGCAAGCTCCTTGTGCAACCGTCGGGGACCGTGGTGCCGACGATAGCGTCGACACCACGGTTGCAGCGCCCGATGGTCAGGTCGTTGGGAGCGGCTCGAACGTCGCTTGGAAGAACCGCAGGCTCTCGGGTTCGTAGGTGAAGCGGAGACCGGTGATGGCGTCGCGCTGTTCATAGACCTCGATCACGGACTCGGCGACGACGTCCATGTGCGACTGTGTGTAGACACGTCGCGGGATCGTGAGACGAACGAGTTCGAGCTTCGGGCGCCGGTTCTCGCCGGTTTCGGGATCCCTCCCGGCCGAGACGATCCCGCGTTCCATACCCCTGACACCAGAATCGACGTAGATCGCCGCCGCGAGGGCTTGTGCAGGGAACTGATCTTGCGGGATGTGGGGAAGCATCGCTGCTGCGTCGAGGAACACACCGTGTCCACCGATCGGCTTCACGACCGGGATCCCGTACTTGATCAGCTTGTTGCCGAGGTACTCGACCTGGCCCACTCTCGATCGAGCGTGATCATCGGTGGCGACCATCTCGCGGATCCCTGTTGCAAGGGCTTCCATGTCGCGCCCGGACATGCCCCCGTAGGTGTGAAGTCCTTCGAAGGCAACGAGGAGGGCCCGTGCCTTGCGTGCGAGCTCGGGGTCTCTGAGGGCCAGGAAACCCCCGATGTTGACGAGGTTGTCCTTCTTGGACGAGACGGTGGCACCATCGGAGTTCTCGGTGATCTCACGCAGAATCGACGCCACGGACCGATCTTCGTACCCACCCTCGCGTTGTTGGATGAAGTAGGCGTTCTCGAGTGCACGCGTTGCATCGAGCATCACGAGGATGCCTCGCTCGCGGCAGAACGCGTACACCGCTTTGATGTTCGCCATCGATGCCGGCTGACCCCCTGCAAGGTTCACGTTGGTCTCGAACGAGACGTACGCGACGCGCTCGGCGCCGACCTCGTCGACGGCGGCGGCGAGCTTGTCGATGTCGATGTTGCCCTTGAACGGATGCATCGACGTCGGGTCGTGCGCTTCGTCGATGATCACGTCGACAAAGCGGCCGCCGGCCCGTTCCTGGTGGTAGCGCGTGGTCGTGAAGTACATGTTGCCGGGAACGACGTCACCTTGCTCGATCAGGATCTGACTCAAGAGATGCTCCGCTCCCCTGCCCTGATGGGTCGGTATCAGCTCTTCGTACCCGTACACGTCGTGGACGGCCGCGACGAGCTTGTAGAACGAACGCGCTCCGGCGTACGACTCGTCGCCGAGCATCATCGCCGACCACTGACGATCCGACATGGCAGTGGTGCCCGAGTCGGTGAGCAGATCGATGTAGACGTCATCGCTCTTGAGAAGGAACGTGTTGTAGCCGGCATCGACGATCGCCCGCTCACGTTCGTCGCGAGTCGTGACGGTGATGGGTTCGACCATCTTGATCTTCCAGGGTTCTGCCCAGCTTCGTGTCATGTGAGGGGTCCTTTCGTGTGGTTGGTGTTCAGATCTCGTCGAGAGCGTTGGCGAGGTCTGCGATGATGTCCTGGGGATGCTCGACTCCCACCGAGAGGCGGATGAGGGAGTTCGAGATGCCGTAGCGATCCTTGTCCTGAGGGTCTACCCCGGCGTGCGTCATCGACGCTGGGTGTTGAGCAAGGGACTCTGTGCTTCCGAGGCTCACGGCGAGATGGACGAGTTGGAGTGAGTCGAGGAACCTGAACGCCTCCGGCTCTCCACCGTGCACCCATATCGAGATCATCGCTCCGGGACCTTCGCACTGGTCGTCGTAGATGGCGCAATCCGGGTCGGTTGCCTCGAGCAGGCCGAGGTAGCCGACACGTTCGACCTTGGGATGGTCGTCGAGGAACCGGGCGACGATCTGGGCGTTCTCCTCCTGGCGGCGCATCCTGAGACTGAGCGTCTCGAGGCTGCGCATCATGAGCCATCCGGTGTGCGGGGTCGCCATGGTCCCGAGGATCGTGCGGAACTCGCCGATCCGCGCCATGATCTCCCGTGAGCCGAGAGCTGCCCCCGCGATCAGGTCTGAGTGTCCACCGATGTACTTGGTCGCGGAGTACAGGACGATGTCCGCTCCGTGCGCCAGGGGGTGTTGCCAGATCGGGCCGAGGAACGTGTTGTCGACCGCGACCGGTGCGTGGTGGCCCTCTGTGCTGTGGGCGTCTGCGAACCGTCGAGCTTCACGGATCGAGAACAGATCGTTCGTCGGGTTCGCAGGCGTCTCCATCAAGATCATCGAGACCTGCCTGTCTCCGATGACCCCGTTCAGATCATCGATATCGGATCCGGGCTCCCACGCAACGGTGTCGATCCCGAAGCGGTTCACGATGTGGTGGAGAAAGTGGTCCGAGCCGCCGTAGAGAGGTACCGAGTGCACGAGAACGGTGCCCGGCGTGACGAACGTGAGCACAGTGGTGGTGATCGCAGCCATGCCGGACGCGAACACGAGTCCTGCTTCTGCCCCATCCCAAACGGTGAGTCTCTGCTCGAGGATCTCGAGGTCCGGGTTGTTGATCCTCGAGTAGATGAGCCCGGGACGCTCATCCCCGTCGGGTTCGCTGAGACCGTAAGCGATGGAGAAGAACCGTTTGCCCTCCTCAGCGGAGGCGAACGTGAAGGTCGATGTTTGAAAGATCGGGCTCTTGAGGGACCCCTCAGACCATTCGGGACGGTACCCGTACCCCATCATGAGGCTCTCAGGGGCGAGCTCGTGGCCGGCGATCTCTCGGTTGTACTCGTTCATCGTGTCC
>JAJRYI010000407.1 GCA_024275815.1 Actinomycetes bacterium
GCTTCACTCGTGGGAGGCTGGGCAGGAGGTCGCGACGTCGCAGAGACATCCGATGTGCGTCTCGAACGGATGCTCGACCTCAATCTGCGAACGGCGTGGAACACGACGCGCGCCGCCATCCCGCACATGTCCGAGGACTGGGGACGAATCGTTCTGATGGGCTCCAAACATGCACTCGACTCGCCCGCAGGCCAGGCGGCCTACAACATGGCGAAGGCAGGTGTGCTCGCCCTCTCGAAGTCGATCGCCGTGGAACTTCTCGACACGAACACGACGTGCAACGCGCTGCTCCCCTCGGTCATCAACACGGATGCCACCAGGGCTGCGCTCCCCTACGCCGACTACGTCAACTGGCCCCAACCCGAAGAGATCGCCCAGGTCATCGACTTCCTCGCATCAGAGCGCTCGAAGGTGATCAACGGGGCCTTCCTCCCTGTGTGGGGATCGGCGTTGATCTGACGATGGCAGGTGCGGTCCGCTCCGGAGGCTCCTTCGATGTATTGGTCATCGGCTCGGGGTTCGGCGGGAGCGTCACCGCACACAGGCTCATGGAGAAGGGCTACTCCGTCGGGGTGATCGAAGCCGGCAAGCGTTGGGCATCGCAGGACTTTCCCAACACCAACTGGAACGTGCGCAAGTCTCTCTGGTTCCCCCGCCTCGGCATGAAGGGGATCCAACGGCTCTCTCTCCTGCGCGACGTACTCGTGCTCTCTGGTGCTGGGGTCGGTGGTGGCTCGCTCGTGTACGCCAACACCCTCTACGAGCCGCTCGATCCCTTCTACGAAGATCCTCAGTGGGTCGATGTCGCGAACTGGCGCGAGGAACTCGCCCCGCACTTCGACACGGCCAAACGCATGCTCGGTGTCGTCGAGAACCCACTCGACACGCCGGCCGACAGCGTCATGCGCAAGGTCGCCGAGCACATGGGGGTACCAGACACGTTCCACCCGACGCCCGTTGGTGTGTTCTTCGGTGAGCCGGGAGTTGAGACACCGGACCCGTTCTTCGGCGGGGACGGCCCGCCGCGTGCCGGCTGTGTCGTGTGTGGCAACTGCATGGTCGGATGCCGATTCAACGCAAAGAACACCCTCGACAAGAACTACCTCTACTTCGCCGAGCGCAACGGTGCCCGCGTCTTCCCCGAGCACACTGTCGTCGATGTGGAACAGATCGGCGATGGGTGGCGCGTCACCACGGAACGCTCAGGCGCCTGGTTCCGTAAGCAACGGACGACCTTCTCAGCCAACGACGTCGTGTTCAGCGCCGGAGCGCTCGGGACGACACGGCTCCTCCTGGAACTCGCCGAACGAGGCCGGCTCCGTCGCATCTCCCCCCGACTCGGGTACCAGACGAGGACCAACAGTGAGGCCCTCGTCGTGTCTGTTGCCTCCGACAGGGCCGTCGACTACTCGGAAGGCATAGCGATCACCTCGTCGATCCACCCGAACGCTCAAACACACATCGAGCCCGTCCGGTACGGGAAGGGATCCAACGCCCTCGCACTCCTCGCAACGATCCTCGTCGATGGAGGACCCGGGGTCGCCAGACACACCCGGTTCCTCAAACAAGCTGCTTCGCACCCCGTCGCCTTCC
>JAJRYI010000408.1 GCA_024275815.1 Actinomycetes bacterium
ACCGATGCAAGGACGATCACCCTCGATGCCTCTGTCCCTGCATCGATCCCTCTCGGGGACCTCGCTGCACCGCCGTACGGTGTGCGTGTCCGCTCGACGGCCCCGATCGCCGCGACGGTGGTTGCTGTCGTTCCCGAGTTCGTTCCGGGTCCCGAGGAGGAGGTCGGCGGTGAGGGTGGCGTGCCGGATACGACGACCACGCTGCCCGAGGGATCCGGGGGAGAGGGAACCGATACGACGGTACCGATCGAAGAGGATTTCGTCAGAGGCCTTGCAGGCACGACCGGAAGCGCCACTGCCGATACGTCGTGGATCATCCCGCTCGACACGCTCCCGGGATCCGAGACGACGCTCTGGCTGATGAACACAGGCGACACTGCTGTATCTGTCGAGATCCTTCCACTCGGGGAGTCCGAGTTCCTCACCGAGGAGGCCGTCGAGGTTCCGCCGGGTTCCGTTCTCGGTGTCCCCGTCGATGTCGGGGTGGGCACCTACGGCTACCAGGTTTCGTCGAGCGAACCGATCACCGCAGCGTGGGAGATCGTCGGTGACAAGGGCGTCGCTCTGATCGCAGGGATCCACGCCGAATGAGCGACGTCGTCATCAGAGTCGCTGTCGTGGCCGTCGTGCTCGTCGCCGCGTGGCTCATCGCGATGGCCTTCCGCCGTATCGTGGCGCCGTCGCACCCCGATGTGGTGGTTGGGGAGGTCGGCGATCGGCCCGGGGTGGTGCTGTTCACCTCGACCGACTGCTCGACGTGCAAGGACGCCATAGAGCAACTCGAGGATCTCGGGATCCCGTTCAGGGAGGTGACGTACGATCTCGAACCCCAACGGTTCGATACGTGGCAGGTCGGTGCCGTGCCGCTGACGGTCGTCCTCGATGGAGATGGCAACGTCGTGTCGGTCATCTCGGGAGTGCCGTCGGCGAAGCAGATCCGTCGGGACGTCGCCCGAGCAGGGATCGAGGTGCGGGCGTGAAATCCTTGGTTCCGTGCAACGCCATGCGTAGCGTGAGACGCCCATGATGGTTCCTTGTATCCGGTGCACCGGCCGCGCGACGACAGTGCTGACATACGATCACAAGATCGCCGAGGCGTACCTCGACGACGTACGCGGCGATGAACGCGTGTACGACGGCATGCTGCTCTGTGAGGTCCACGCAGGCCGGTTCAACGCTCCGCGGGGGTGGGAGACGATCGACCGGCGCGGAGACGCCCCGCGCCTGTTCACGGAAGGGAGCCAGGGCTGATGTCGATCGACCGTGACGTCATCGAAGCGATCCGTGAGATGGAAGAACCCGAACTCCGGCGGCTGTTCATGCTGACGAGGGCGCGTCTCGAGCAACGTGGCCACGAGTTCCCCGAACTCGGCCCCGGTGTCAAGGTTCGCAAGCAGATGGTTCGTTGTGGGAAAGAGTCATGCTCGTCGTGTCCGCACGGCCCGTATGTGTACGCGTACTGGACCGAGGACGGAAGGCAACGAACGAAGTACCTCGGGAGGTACGACGACCTCCCCGAGACGGAGAACGACTAGACGCGCTGGGCGCGCGATGCGATACTGATTGTGGCCGTTGGGTGGCCGATGCTAGGGAGGCAATGTGAGAAGAGCAGAAGCTGAGGGACTCGTGTGCACGTCATGTGGCCAGTCATCGGTGATACAGATCGAAATGAAGTTGCCAGACGGCACGGAGGTCATCTTCTGTTCGTGTCACGTCTGTGAGGCGAAGTGGTGGGACAAAGAGGGTGAATCGGTCTCCATCGACGGCATCATCGACCTGGTGAGCGAGTAGCCGATCTTCAACACGGTGTACGCGGGCGCATCGTTGCGTGTCCGTCATGGGTGGCGAATCGGTAGGATTCCCGTGTGACCACGGCCGCACCCCCCAACTCTCCCGAGGTCGCAGAGGTGCCACCGCCATCCCCGGACGGTGAGACGCCGAAGCGATCCATCTCGAAGTGGTACGTCTTCGGCCTCGTCGCGGCTCCCACACTGCTGATCTTCCTCACGATGTCAGGCATCCTCGGGCCGATTCTGCGGGATGGGCAATCCCTGTGGCGTGTGCCGTACCTGTTCCTTGCGAACACGCCGACCGGTGGAGACATGGGGGCACACGTCCTCCTGCCCAAAGTCCTCATGGAGGATCTCCTACCGTCGGGTCGCCTCCTGGGATGGAGCATGGACTGGTACGCGGGGTTCCCCGTGATGTACTTCTACTTCCCGTTGCCTGCACTGACGACGGTGCTGCTCGACCTGGTCCTGCCGTACGGCGTGGCGTTCAAGCTCGTGACGATCGCTGGCCTCGTGGTCCTTCCGACAACGTCATACTTCTTCGTCAAGCATCTCGGGTTCACGAAGTTCGTCGCTGCCGTCGCAGGCGTCGCCGGCTCGCTGTTCGTGTTCATGGAGAGCTACTCGATCTTCGGTGCGAACATCAAATCGACGCTCGCTGGTGAGTTCTCGTTCTCGTGGTCCTTCGCTCTCTCTATCCTCTACGTCGGACTCGTCGTACGCAACTACCGCCAGCAGAAGGTGTTCGATCCGTGGGCAGGTATCGCACTCGGGTTCACCGCAATGGCACACATCATCACGACGATCGTGGTCGTGATCGCCACCCTGCCACTCGTCCTGGCACCGCTCTTTTCGATGTTCGGCGGTCGGGAGAGGAGTTCCCGGTCGCTTCGGGGATCGGCGGGTGTGGTGTGGTCGTACGTCATCGGTTTCGGTATCTCGGCCTTCTGGTCGCTCGCTCTCGGCATCAACGTCCTGAGCGGGATGACCTCCGACATGGGATGGTCCCCCGTCAAGACCATCGTCGGCAACTACCAGAACCCCGGGTCTCCGATTCCGGGCGAGTTCGTGCCCGTCCTGGCTCTCGGTGTCGTCGGTATGGTCTGGACGCTCCTACGCAAGGACCACGTCGGCATCGCTGTGTGGATGACGCTGTTCCCGCTCGCGGGGTACTTCCTCATCGCGTACTTCGAGTTCACGATGCTCTACAACGCCAGGCTCCTCCCGTACTGGTTCTTCGGCATGTACGTGTTCGCAGGCATCGCCGTTGCGTTCGCGGGAGCTGCGTTGTCGAGACGTTTCGCCGATACCCGGCGTGCAACGCTCGTCGCCGGAGTCGTTGCAGTGATGCTCATGGTGGGTGGAGCGGGACTCTCGATGCACGACCTCCCCGGTTGGGTCAAGTGGAACTACGAAGGCTATGAGGGCAAGGCGGTCTGGCCGGAGTACGAGAACCTGATGCAGACGGTGGACGCGCTCCCTGCGGGCCGGATCATGTGGGAGGCCAACTCCGACATGAACAAGTACGGGACACCGATGGCCCTGATGCTGTTTCCGTTCTGGTCCGAAGACCATCCGTCCATGGAGGGGCTGTTCTTCGAGAGTTCGCTCACGACGCCGTTCCACTTCCTGAACGCCTCCGAGGTGAGCAGCAGGCCCTCGAATCCGGTGCGCGGGCTCACCTACCGCGGGTTGGACTTCGACCGCGGTGTGAAGCACCTTGGTGTGTACGACGTCGCGTACTACGTCGCGTACACGGAGGAGGCACGGACGGCCGCTGAGGAGTACGGGCTCGAGGTGCTCGCCAGGCCGGCCCCATGGACCGTGTTCGCTCTTCCCGAGTCGAACCGGGTCGATGTAGCCACGTACGAGCCTGTGGTGTGGGCCGGAGAGGGGGACTTCGTCGACGCGGCACTCGAGTGGTACGACGACGTCGACAATCTCGATGTGTGGCTCGTCGAGGACGGTCCGGAGAACTGGCGTCGGGTCACGTCGGTCGAGCAGCGTTTCGATGAGATGCGCCAGTACAACGTCGATGGACGAGTCACGATCACGTCGTTCGACGATCTCTCCCTGTCGTTCTCGACCAACGCCGTCGGCCTTCCGCATCTCGTGAAGGTGTCGTACTTCCCGAACTGGACGGTATCGGGTGGCGAGGGTGTCTACCGCGTTGCCCCGTCGCTGATGCTCGTTGTCCCGACGGAGGAGAACGTTACGCTTCAGTTCTCGAATCGGTGGGTCGAGAATCTTGGTACGGTCCTCACCGCGATCACGGTGATCGGACTCGTCGTCTACGCCGTTGTTCATCGGCGACGAAAGGCAGACGCGTGAAATCCTATCTCCGGTCGTTTGCGAACAGGGAGTCCCTGTTCCAGGCGGTGAAGGTCGGGATCGTGGGCGTCTTCAACACCGTCGTGTCGTTCGCGATGTTCAACATCTTCCTGATCGCTCTCGACTGGGCGTGGTTCCCGTCGCTGTCCGTCTCGTTCGCGGTGACCACGTTCCTGTCCTATCTGATAAACCGGCGGTGGACGTTCTCGCTGACCGACGGTCACGTCTCGGGTCGAGAGACGCTGTCGTTCTTCGGAGTCAACATCGTCGCGTACCTTGCATCGGTGGGGATCATGTGGGTGGCAGAGGCGTTGTTCGGACCGCTGACGCCGCTCGGCTCGAACATCGCGCTGCTCGTCGCCGCAGGGTTGTTGATTCTCCCCAAGCTCGCCGGCTATCGCGATCTGGTGTTCGGCGAGGCGCTCAAGGAGAAGGCCGAACCCGTCACGGAATCGTCCGGAGCCTGAGCGAACAGCCCCTAGCCGTTCTGCTGGAGGGCTTTGCGGATACGCCACACCCCTTTGAGCGTTCTGGGTACCCGTTTGATGAGGCTCGAGCGTGTGTCGCGCAGTTCCTCGACCGAGGCAGGGAGTTCGACGATACGAAAGCCTGCTCGTTCTGCTCGCACGACCAACTCGGTGTCGAAGAGGTCTGTGGTCGAGATGACGTGAGGAGCGATGGTGCTCACGACCTGGCTGCTCACCAGCTTCATGCCGTGGGTGTCCGATACCCCCGATGAGAGAACGGTCGAGAGAATCTGGTTGAACGTCCACGTAGCGAATCTTCGAAGAGGGCTTCGCCTGTCATCGGCGCCTGCAACACGTTTGGATGCGAGCACGATGTCGGCGGTGTCGCTCAGGTCGAGTGCCTCGGTCAGGAAGGCGCCCGAGAAGTAGTCGATGTCGAAGTTCGCAACCCACTCGGTCGTCGCGGTCATGAAGCCGTCGCGCATCGCCGCCCCGTAGTCCGGCGTCGGCAGCTCGAGAAGTCGTAGATTGCCATATGTGGTCATGGCTTCGCGTACGAGATCAGCGGTTCCGTCGGTCGATCCGTTCTCAGCTATCACAACGGTGATCTCAGCTTCGACCCCGGCCAGTTCGGAGAAGAGTCTGGGGAGTGCATCAGGAAGGTACCCGGCCTCATTGTGGACAGGGATCACCACGGTGACCGATGGGACTTGGGACTGGGCCATGAAGGGGGGAGTGTAGGAAGGTGGGAACTGTTGAGTCAGGGGAGTCGCATCGACGTACAATCACGCAATGGACTACTCCACCATCATCAAGGCGTACGACGTACGGGGTGTCTTCCCCGATGATCTCGACGAAGAAGCCGCCGGTCGGCTCGGGGCAGCGTTCGCCGTCTTCGCCGATGCCGACGAGGTCATCGTCGGACACGACTGCCGGATGTCGTCTCCGCCGCTTCGCGAGGCCCTCATCGATGGCATCACCGCTCAGGGCGTCGACGTCAGGCTGATCGGGGAGATCCCGACCGACGTCCTGTACTACGCCTCGGGAGCCATGTCCCTTCCCGGCGTCGTCATCACGGCTTCGCACAACCCTGCCCGGTACAACGGCCTGAAGTTCTGCAAGTCGGGAGCGGCCCCGGTCGGTGCCGATACCGGCCTCGAGGAGATCCGGGTGATGGCAGAGTCGGGGTTGGACCCCGCAGCGACGGTCGGGACGGTGCGTGAACAGGACGTGACACAGGGATACGTCGATCACGTGATCTCGGTGACCGGTGCGGACGAGATCTCGCGCTTGACGGTCGTAGCCGATGGTGGCAACGGCATGGCCGGAGCCGTGCTGCCCCGGGTCTTCGATCGGATCGAGGCCGAACTGCACGGTTTGTATCTCGAGCCGGACGGCACGTTCCCGAACCATCCCGCAGACCCGCTGCGACCCGAGAACCTCGTCGACCTCCTCGCGCTCGTCGAACAGCGAAGGCCCGACCTCGGGGTCGCGTTCGATGGCGACGCCGACAGAGCATTCTTCGTCGATGACGACGCAGTGCCACTGCCGGGGTCGACGACGACGGCGATCATCGCAGACTGGTTCCTCACCCAGAGGCCGGGAAGCTCGATCGTGCACAACCTCATCTGCTCGAAAGCGGTACCCGAGACCGTGACGGCGGCCGGGGGCGTACCTGTGCGAACCAAGGTGGGCCACTCCTACATAAAGCAGGTCATGGCCGAGACCGGAGCCGTGTTCGGGGGCGAGCATTCGGGTCACTACTACTTCAAGGACAACTATCGGGCCGACTCGGGGATCATGGCGATGCTCGTCCTCCTGAGGGTCCTCAGTGAGGAAGGCGTTCCACTCTCGGAGCTGCGTAAGCGCTACGAGCCGTACGAGCAGTCCGGCGAGATCAACTTCGTGGTCCGAGACATCGTGCAAGCCGACGCTGCCGTTGAGCGGGCGTTCGAGGAGTACGCCGTGGATCGTCTCGATGGCTTGACCGTCGATCTCGGTGATCGCTGGTTCAACCTGCGCCCGTCGAACACCGAACCGGTTCTCAGACTCAACGTCGAAGGGCCGACCGCCGACGCCGTCGATGAGCTCGTCGATCAGGTCAGCCAGATCATCAAGGAGGGATCATGACCGATCCACTGGTATCACCGGACCTTCTCGCCATCATGCAGTGCCCTGCGTGTACCGGTGAGCTGTCGGAACGCATCGACCCGCCGGCCCTCGTCTGTGCCGGCTGTGGCCGTGCCTACCCGGTCCGCGAGGGCATCCCGGTCATGCTGATCGAGGAAGCAGAGGAAGCCGACAGCCGACAGCCGACAGCCGACAGCTGACAGCCGTCATCGAGCACGAGAGGATTCGGCATGCGTGCAGTCGTCTACCACGGGCCACACGATCTGAGGGTCTCGGACGTACCCGATGCGACCATCGAAGACCCCCAAGACGTCATCATCGCAACCGCTGCAACCTCGATGTGTGGGTCGGATCTGTATCTGTATCAGGGCGAGATGCCCGACCTCGCCGTGACCGGGAAGACCATCCTCGGGCATGAGATCGTCGGTGAGATCGTCGGGGTCGGGTCGAGTGTGACCCGGTTCTCAGAGGGGGACAGGGTCACGTTCCCGTTCTCCGTGAGTTGTGGGACGTGCTCGATGTGCACGCTCGGTCTCACCGGGCACTGTTCAACGTCCGGGAAGGCGATCTACGGATTCAGGGACCTCGCGGGGAGCCACGCGGAGTTCGTTCGGGTGCCGATGGCCGACGGCCATCTACGATCCGTCCCCGACGTCATCGACGATGCAGCGGCGGTGTTGCTTTCGTGCAACCTTCCCGCAGCCATGATCGTCGTCGATGCTGCAGACGTGAAACGTGACAACGTGGTCGCCGTCGTCGGAGCAGGACCGAGCGGCCTCCTCGCTCTCCAACTCCTGACGGATCGTCTCGAGCGGTCACCGTTCGTCCTCGACAGGGTGCCACATCGTCTCGACCGGGCGGCATCGCTGGGCGGTATCCCGATCGATGTCGAAGCCGATGACGTTGCCGGGATCATCGGGGAAGTCACCGACGGAGCCGGTGTCGATGCCGTGATCGAGTTCGCAGGTCGTGGCGACGCGTTCGACCTCGCCACGTCCATCCTCCGCCCGGGCGGGGTCTTTGCAGGTGGTGGTGTGTATCGCGTTGAGACGGCCCATCCAACGTCCCTTGCCCTGCTCTTTGCGAACGATCTCCAGATGAGGCTCAACGGCCTGGCGAACGTTCTTCCCGAGATCGATCGGGCGGCACAAGTCGTCATGGAAGGGAGCATCGACACCGACAACGTGTTCTCACACCGCATCGGACTCGACGAGGTCTCGCTCGCTGCCGAGGCGTTCTCCCGGCGTGACGACGGCTTCCACAAGATGCTCGTGACGTTCGACCACTGATCTGATCTTCAGGCGAACATGCCCGCGGCACGCCCGGGTCCCGGGGGTCCTGCGAACGCCTGGGCGATCTGCATCCACTGCGAGGCGATCGGACCCGTGACCTCGAGGTTCGT
>JAJRYI010000409.1 GCA_024275815.1 Actinomycetes bacterium
ACGACCACGACCACGACGACCATCCCCCCAGATCCCGCACTCGTCCTCGCGATCGTCGAGCACGGCGGCTGCTTCATGATGGGCCCGAACTGCGCGACCTACCTCGTCTACGACGACGGTTCGGTGGAGTTGGAGAGAACCGGCCAACCCGGTGGCCCGGTCGATAGGGCGACGATCGATGACGCACTCGTCGCCGATGTCGCTGCGCTCGTCACGTCGACCGACCTCGATGCACTGCGGGCCGGTCTTCCATCTGGCGAGTGCAGGGGCTGTTTCGATGGGATCGATGTCGCGTTCACGTACACGACCCCCGATGGCCCCGCGACGTTCGCAAGCACGAACGTGGACATCTTTCTAGACGAACCGCTCTTCTCCGCCTCATGGGCTGTCCTTGAAGCATCCGCCGCTGCTACCGAACTCCCGATCAAGACACGGCCCTAGGTACGCGACGGACACGACGGAGGCTCTCAGCTGAGGTTCGCAAGCACCTTGTCGAAGCGTTCGCGGATCTCGACGAAGCGATCGGCCATCGCGACGCCGTCGGCGTCGAAGGACTCCAGGGCCTCCTTCTGTGCCAGGTAGTCGATGTTGGTGACACCGGCTTTGGACTGGAGCATCCGCCACGCCTTGCGTCGCTCGACGCTGAACAGCACGAGTTGGCGGGACAACGCCATCGGCCTGACCTTGCCTGAAGCGTCTTCGATCTCGATGTAGATACCGAAGTCCGGGACGAAGGATCGATGCGTCGCATCGAACACACGGCGCTGCACGACGTCGTTCTGTTCGATGAGCAACAGCATGTCGTCGAGATGCACGAGGCCGTCGACGTCACTGATCGGGCGAAGGTGCTTGCGGAACCTCGCCTCGGTCGCTGCGAAGTGCGCCACCGTGTAGTTGAAGGTGCGGTCGGTCAGCTTCGAAGTGATCTCGGCCCAGTCCCGGTCACGGTTCGGGTTCCCTGAGATGTCGAGTGTCTCGGGGTAGGTCTAGCCGAGTTGCGGGTTGAACACGAACTGGGGCATCGAGCGGGCATCACGAACGAGACCGGCCTGGAGGCTCGACACGTCATCTGCAATGCCGTGCTCGGGCTGGCACGACGTGTAGGACTGGATGAAGGCCGTCCCGCGGTAGTCGAGGGCTTCGATCATCGCCTTGTAGAACTGGGCAGCGTTCGCCATCGACACCTGTGCCACGTACGGCGACCCGTGGCCTGAGATGAACGATTCGGCGACACCCTTCTTCTCGGTCAGCTTTCCTTCGGTGGCCTGGCCGAACTGGTTCATGTCGCCGCCTCCGAGCATGGGGGACGAGTCCGAGTTCTGGCCTCCCGTGTTCGAGTACACCTGGGTGTCGAGGAGGAGCAACTTGACGTTCGGCCGGTTCTGGAGAACGACCTTGGACACGTTCTGGTAGCCGATGTCACCCATACCGCCGTCCCCACCGATCGCCCACGCCTTGGGGAGTTCACGCACCTCGAGGGGGGTCATGACGGTGTCCGTCATGTGGGTCATCTCGAAGTAGTCGTCGTCTGAGATCCCGACACCGAGCGAGATCCTGTCCGCAAGACGCTCGGGGATCACCGAGCGGCGGGCATGGTCTGCAATGAAGCTCTCACCGAGCAGCCAGGTGACGGTGGCGCCGTCCTGGAACAGCGAGTTCATCCACGGGTACGGATGCGGGTTGTTCGGGGGCGTCGAGCCGTACACCGTGTTGCACCCGGTATGTGCCCCCATCGCCATCACCGACATGCCGTTGGGGACGGTGCCGTCGATCGCCTGGAGGTCACGGTGGTTGAAGGCGTCCTGGCGCATCGTGACGACGAGGGCTTCGATGACCTCGGAATCGCTGAGGTCGCCGTGGCCCGCAAGACGGTGCGTGGTGTCCTCGTCGGTCTCACCACCGAGACCCATCAGGGTGTGAGCGATGAGGCGTTTCAGGCGCTCGTAGGACGCTTCGTCGAGGTCCTTCATCTCGACGAGCATCTCGACACCGCGAGCTTCGAGCTCGTCGGCCTTCGCCTCGAGCCGCTCTGCCTTGGCGTGGTACAGCGGGCGCATGTACGCCTCGGTGAGCGAAGCAACGGTGTGCAGGATGGTCTTTTCTCCACAACCGGCACAGGCACCATCACCCGAGACCAGCGCCTCGTAGTTGGTGCGCACCATGAGGTGGTTCTTGAGATGTGCCGCTGCCGAACCCACCGGGTCTTGTGGGTCGAACCGGCCGAGGTACTTCGCTGGTGTGTCGGGCAGCAGGTCGATGAAGTTCGTCCCCGAGACGTGATCCGCGTTGAGGGTCGGGGTTTCGGGTGCCATCTCGAGTGCCTCGTACGGGCATTCGAGAACGCACTCGCCACAGCCCTTGCACAGGTCCGAGACCATGATGGCGAACAGGCCGCCGGAGCCGGGTTCGGTCCTCTCGAGGGAACGGAACAGGTGTGAGGTCTTCGTGTACGCAAAGGGCACCCGTTCGAAGAGTTCCATGAACTCCGAGCGTGCCGCCTCCGAAACGCCGTCGATCTTGGCGACCTCGTCGCGCATGATCTCGACGAACGGGACCATCCCCTTCTCCTTGACGATGTCCTTCATCACCGAACGGACACGCTCTTCGAGGGCAGGGAGTTCGGAAAGCATCGCTTCCCGCTCGTCGGGATCGAGGATGTAGCCACGCGCCGCGGTGGAGAACACCACGTCGAAGTCCTGTGCAACGTTCGGCAGCGCAGTGTCGGGACAGGCAACGATGCAGTCCATGCACGCCGTGCAGTTCTCGGCGATCCACACCGGCGTGTCGCGCCGCGCCACGTACTTGGAGGAGCCCCGGCCCGAGCCTGCCGCCATCATCGAGACCGAAGCAAGCGGGGTGGCAGGCTGGTTGTACCCGAGGCCCGCCTTGAACTCGGCGTTGAACGTCGAGACCATCGTCAACGGGATACGAACTTCCTGATTCGCAGGGGGAACAGGCTGGGGGATCTCGACCACGCACGAGTCGCACGCGGCGAGTGCCGGGAGGCGCATCGAGGAACGGTCGGGGGCGTCGATCGGCCCGTACGGGATCTCGATGATCAGGTCACCGCCTTTGGTCATGACCTCCATGTTGGACTCGACGACGGCGTCGCCGAAACGTCCGAACTTCTTGATGTACTGGGCCCGCACGATCTCGCGGTACCGATCTTGTGTCACCCCGTACTCGTCGAGCATCCCCGACACCGCGAAGAACGCACCGAGGAAAGCGTTGCCTTGCATGCGGAGTTGGAGTTCGGGGCGCTCGGTGGCCTCGCGGGCGATCTTGAATCCGGGAAGGGTCACGATGCGGATGCCCTTGTCGATGATCTCCTTGCGGTACATCGCAGGGATCCGCTCCCAGACGGTGTCGGGGTCCTCCTCGGACTCCCAGACGAACGTGCCACCCGGGTTCATGCCGTCTAGCGGGTTCGTATGTGTGAAGATCTTCGGGTCGGGGCACAACACGACGTCGACGTGGCGCAGATCACAGTTGACCCGTACACGCTCGGGAGCAGCTACGAGGAAGTACGACGTCGGGGCACCCTTCTTCTCCGATCCGTACTTCGGGTTCGCCGAGACGTGGATGACCTCCTTCGGCCGACCGAACTCGTCGAGTTCGTCGTGCTGGGCTATGAGGTCCTCGCCGATCGCGCCGATGATCTCTGAGAGGTTCTTGCCGGTGGTGATCATCCCCCAGCCACCGATCGAGTGGAACCGGACCGCAACGGCACCCTCGGGAAGCAACGAAGGCGTTCGCTCCGAGACGACGGCGTAGGGATGATCGATACCGAGGGTGAAGTAGGTGGCACCGTCGGCGAGCGTCTTGGAGTCCTGGCGGGCGATCTGTCCGGTGGCGTACTCGTAGGCACCGATGATCGCCTCGGGACGGAAGTCCCGCGAACCGAGCCCGTAGGTACCCGAGAGGATGACCGGCATGTCTTGGTACGCAATGCCGGGGATGTGAGAGGCGTACCCGACGGAGTGGATCTCGTAGGCTTTAGCGAGCACCGAACGGATCTCACGGGTCATCTGGTTGTCACCCGAGAGGCCGTCGTCTGCCCGCTCGAGGACGATGACCGTCTTGTGCCCGGCAAGGGCCTCGACGATCGCCGCTTCAGGCAGGGGACGTAGAACGTTGATGTGGACCGATCCGACTTTGGCACCGTCGTGTTCACGCAGGTAGTCGACGCCGGCCTCGACGTTCTCGGCGGCCGAGCCGAACGACACGAACACGACGTCGGCATCGTCGGTCTTGTAGCTGCTGACGAGCCCGTACCG
>JAJRYI010000410.1 GCA_024275815.1 Actinomycetes bacterium
ATCGACCGGCTCTTCGACCGGTTCTGGCGTGGCGACTCAGATCAACCCGGTACAGGACTCGGGCTGGCGATCGTCGATCATCTCGTTACGCGGGCAGGTGGAACCGTTTCGGCTTCCGGGACTCCCGGAGGTGGCCTCACCGTGACGGTGCGCCTCCTCCCGGAGAGTGCAGCTCACGCCGTTCAGCGGGAGTGACCGCCGCGGCGCTGGGATCGCCGGTGTCCGTAGAATCTCGGGACTCATCGAGGGAGGCACATGGCGCAGGCGACACATCACGAGATCCTCGTCATCGGAGGGGGAACTGCAGGTATCACGACGGCGGCGCGGTTGCGTCGCAAGGGCAAGGACGACGTCGCGATCGTCGAACCTTCCGATACCCACTACTACCAGCCGCTGTGGACCCTGGTTGGCGGCGGTATCGAGCCGGCAGCCAAGACTGCAAGACCGATGGCCAAGGTCATGCCGTCGGGTGTGACATGGATCAAGGACGCGGTTGAAGCGATCGATCCGGTCGACCAACAGGTCACTCTGGAGTCGGGCCGCACGATCGAGTACGGCTACCTGATCGTTGCTCCAGGGATCCAGCTGGACTGGGACAAGGTTCCGGGACTGCCTGACGTCGTCGGAACCCGGGGCGTGTCCAGCAACTACCGATATGACCTTGCACCCAGGACATGGGACTTCATCAAAGACATGAAGAGTGGTCATGCGGTGTTCACCGTGCCCGATGGTGCCATCAAGTGTGGCGGTGCGCCGCAGAAGATCATGTACCTCGCTTCGGACCATTGGCAGCGCCAGGGTGTACTCGACGACATCGACGTCACGTTCATCCTCCCCGGTGATGGGATCTTCGGTGTCCCCTCGTTCGCCAGGGTGCTCGAGCAGGTGATCGATCGCTACGGAATCAACGTCATGTACGAGCACGAGATGGTCGCCATCGACGCGGAGGCCGGCGAGATCACCGTCGTCGACCGCAGTGGAGACACGGAGACGACGAATCGCTTGCCGTACGACTTCCTTCACGCCGTACCACCGCAATCGGCGCCGGACTGGCTCAAGGCAACCGACCTGGCAGAGGACACGGCCGTGGGGTACGTCGACGTCGACCCCGCGACGTTACGGCATACGAAGTACCCGAACGTGTACTGCCTCGGCGACGCTTCGAACGCTCCGACGGCCAAGACCGGTGCTGCCGTACGCAAGCAGGCACCTGTGGTCGTTGCCCACGTCCTTGCCGACATGGCAGGCGAAGAGAGTGAGAAGCGGTACAACGGCTACTCGTCGTGTCCGATCACCACGGCCCGTGGCAAACTCCTCCTGGCCGAGTTCGACTACAACTCCGATCCTGCTCCGAGCATCCCGCTCAACACAGCCAAGGAGCGCACGGACATGTGGTACCTGAAGCGGTACGGCCTTCCGGTGCTGTACTGGAACCTGATGCTCAAAGGGCTTGCCTGAAGGCACCTCGCGGGCGTGGCGCGATGTTCGTAGGATGGCGTCACATCGATATCGAGGAGCGATGATGGCCGACGTCCATGGGAGTGTCAGTCCGGGGTTCGAAGCGGTTCGTGACGCGTTCCGGAAGAACTTCGATGACGGTCTCGAGGTGGGTGCTGCCTGTGCCGTGTACCACCGTGGAGACAAGGTCGTCGACCTGTGGGGTGGCCTTCGCGAACCGAAGACGAAGTCGCCGTGGCTCGAAGACACCCTCGTACTCGTCTTCTCCACGACGAAGGGGATGTCGTCGCTCGCGTTGGCCGTCGCACATAGCCGCGGTCTGTTCGAGTACGACGAGAAGGTCGCGCTCTACTGGCCTGAGTTCGCGGTCGGTGGCAAGGAGGACGTCACCATCCGTCAACTGCTCTCACACCAGGCCGGGGTGTGCGCGATCGACGAGCCGATGGACCTCGAACTCCTTGGTGACCCCGACCGAGTCGCCGACGCCATCGCCAAACAGGAGCCACTGTGGAAGCCCGGGGCCGCCCACGGCTATCACACGATCAGCCTCGGGTGGTATGAATCCGAGCTCCTGCGTAGGGTCGACCCGCAGCACAGGACCGTAGGACGGTACTTC
>JAJRYI010000411.1 GCA_024275815.1 Actinomycetes bacterium
GGCTCCGGGGGTGGGACTTGAACCCACGACAAACGGATTAACAGTCCGCTGCTCTGCCAACTGAGCTACCCCGGAAGGTGTTCAACACTGCGGTGAACGGCCCGGAGGATACCACCGCGCACTTCCAACTCCTTGTGCACACTGGGGCACCCAGCGGCTACCTCGAGCCGATAGAGAGCGTGAGCACGGCCAGCAGGCCCTCGGGGTCATCCGTCCCGATACGGAACGACTTCCCGGATGCCAGGTCGAGCTCGACCGCTTGGAGACCCCACACGTTGTACATCCAGCCGTCGGGGAGCCTGCGGATCCCCCACCCGTAGATCCACTTGTTGCGAACCTCTCGCACCGCAACGATCTCATCGAGTCGCTCGACGTGTTTCGGCCACCCGATGCCGAACGCTGTCACGACTTCACCGTTGCCGACGGTCACGGTGAGACGGCTGAACAAGAGGGTGATCGCTGCGGTGGCAACGAGGAAGACCGCGATCGGAACGAGCAGTCCCTCCTCCTCGAGGTCGGGAACGAACACGGTGACCAGTGCCAGCATCAGACCGACGGTGAGCACCACAGATTGGAACGCTGTCTGGGTGTGGCGGTACTCCATGACCGGGAGGTTACTGCCCGGTCCCCGGCGTGTTGCGTGTCACGATGTGCCACAATCAAAGCATGAAGTTTCGCCTCGGTCTCATCATCGGCCTTGTCACCGGATTCCTCCTCGGAGCCCGTGCCGGGCGTGAACGCTACGACCAGCTCGTCGCAGCGTTCACCAAGATCCGTTCCAACGATCAGGTCCAGCAAGCAGCGGACATCGCCGAGCGCTCGACTCGAAAGACCCGTGCAGCTGCAGGGAACACCCTCGTGGGAACCGCAAGCACGCTTCGCGAGCGTGCCGCCCGCTGATCAACCGCTCTCGAGATAGCCGTCGAGTTGTTTGGCTCGTGCCGGCTGGCGGAGCTTGGCAAGCGCCTTGTTCTCGATCTGGCGAATGCGCTCACGGGTCACGTTGAAGTGTGCTCCCACCTGTTCGAGGGTGCGGACGTGACCGTCGTCGAGACCGAAACGCATGATGAGCACCTGGCGCTCTCGTTCGTTCAACGCCTCGAGGGCGAGAGAGAGGTACTCCTGGAGCAGCCGGAACGACGCCTCCTCGACGGGGACGTCTGCACCGAGATCCGGGACGACGTCGCCGATGGTGGCATCGTCCTCCTCGCCGATCGGGGTCTCGAGCGACAGCGGGTCCTGAGCGATGCGACGCAGCTCGGTGACCTTCCCCGACTCGATGTCGAGCTCTGCTGCGATCTCTGCGATCGTGGGTTCACGCCCGAGATCCTGATGGAGCATCCGTTGCACCATGGCGAGCTTGTTGATGGTCTCGACCATGTGCACGGGAACCCGGATCGTCCGCGCCTGGTCTGCAAGGGCCCTCGTAACGGCCTGGCGGATCCACCAGGTAGCGTACGTCGAGAACTTGAACCCCTTGCGGTAGTCGAACTTCTCGACCGCCCTGATCAACCCGAGGTTGCCCTCCTGGATGAGATCGAGGAGGCCGAGGCCGCGCCCGACGTACTTCTTTGCGATGGAGACGACGAGGCGCAGGTTCGACAGGACGAGCTGTTTGCGTGCCCGATCCGCGATCCGTGCCTGGCGCTCGAGGATGATGCGTTCTGCCGCGGTGCGTGGCACGTTCTCGTCGAGGCGTTCCTCTGCCCGTATCCCGGCTTCGACCTGCATCGCGAGCTCGACCTCTTGCTGAGTCGTGAGCAACGGGTACCGACCGATCTCCTGGAGGTACATGCGCACAGGGTCAGAGACGTGCACGAGCTCATCGCCTGAGATCGCAGTGTCTGCAAGAGCACTGTCGGAGTCCTCACGAATGTCGATTCCCGCCGCCATCAGCTCGGTGAAGACGATCTCGAAGGAGTCGATGGGAGCGTCGGCGTCCTCGAGCTCCTGCTGGATCTCGGGGACGAGCAGGAACCCGCGTTGATGTCCGCGGTCCGTCAACATCTTGACGACCTGTTCGACCTCTTCGGTCATCGGTCACTCCTTCGATTCCTCTTGTCCTGCTCTAACGCTATCAACCGCTGCCACAGTTCCGAATACCCGTGAGTATCGGCATCTCTGTCGATCGACTGGAGTTTTCGCCGCACCGCAGCGATCTCGATGTCGATCTTTCCGACCTCCAACCTAGCAACAAGCTCGGCAGGGTCCGAAAGGGGGCGTTCGTCGAGAGCCAGCTCCCGCAGCCTTGCTGCGATGGCGGAATCATCCGAACCGATGGCGGCACCGAGTTCGAGCGGGTCGCCAGGGTGGACGCCCTCTGTGATTCCAGCGACCCTCGAGAACATCTCTGCTGTCTCGTCACTTGGAAAGAGATCGGCAGTGATCTCGAGATCTGCAAGCCGTGCATCGTTCGCAAGCATCACCCGGACGAGCTCGAGCTCGGTGCGAAACAGCGGCGAGCGAAACGGCTCGGGCATACCGGTCTCTTCCGGTGGCGGTTCCATGGCCCGATCGGTACCGGCAGAGGACCGGGAGCTCGACCGCATCGCCTGTTCGAC
>JAJRYI010000412.1 GCA_024275815.1 Actinomycetes bacterium
CGCAGGCAGCCGACCCGGTGGGCTCCTCGCAGCCGCGTGGGCCGCGCTCGTATCGATGGGCGAGGACGGCTACCTGGCAGCGACCGAAGCGATCCTTGCAACCGGTGCACGGATCAAGGACGGGATCGGCCAGATCGATGGCCTCCGTGTTCTCGGTGACCCGCTGTGGGTCATCGCCTTTGCCTCGGACGAGATCAACATCTACGAGGTGATGGCACAGATGGCAGAGCGTGGCTGGAGCCTCAACGGCCTACACCATCCGCCGGCGGTCCACATCGCCGTCACCCTGCGCCACACGAGACCGGGCGTCGTTGAACGGTTCCTCGCCGACCTCACGGACTCCGTCGAGGAGGCGAGATCTACCGGGGGTGAGGCGACGACCGGGGCAGCGCCCATGTACGGCATGGCGGCAACCTTCCCTTCACGCTCCGCGGTCAAAGAGCTCATCACCCGCTACATCGACAAGATCTACGAGATCGATACGAAGTAGACGACTTCCACCATCTATCAGCGGCGGTTCACAGCAGAGATCACGACCGACACGATGATGGTGAGCACGATGCTCCCGATGATCGAGATGTTCCATCCGAAGAGAACCTTCAACCCGACGAGCACGAGCACGAACATGCCGAAGTTCCTCAGCGCGCGATCTTGCACCGATACCTCACGGTTGCGAGAGCCGATCCTAACGACGTATCTCAAACGACAACGATGTCTGGGCCGTCATCTCCATATAGCCTCTCCACCTGATCGGCCCGGTGATCGAGCACGCCACGCTGGTTCAGATACCCCTTGTCCGTGATCTCGTTGGCGTCGATGCTCGGGGGATCTACCAGCACCAACGCCCGTGCGACACGTCTGCTCCCCGATGCATTCTGTTCGTTGTGGCCTCTCAACCCGGCCTCGATCCTCTCGAGGACCACCGGGTGCGTGATGATCTCGTCGACGTCCATCGTATCGGTCGACCCCGCAATGAGGTTCTTGCATGCGGCAATGTTCGGGAAGATCAACAGGCCGATCTCGTCCCGGTCGTGTCCCGTGACGACGGCGTCCTGGATTACCGGAGTGCACGCGACGATCGCAGCGACTCGAAGGTCACCGGCATGCACCCACGTGCCAGATGACAGCTTGAAGTTCTCGGCGATTCGACCGTCAAAGACCAGGCCCTTTGCCGGATCATCGGCATCGACGAGCTTGCCTGCGTCTCCCATCTTGAAGAACCCGTCCTCGTCGAAGGCTGCCTCGGTGAGCTCGGGTTGACGCCAGTAGCCGGGAGTCACGTTCGGGCCTTTCACCCGCAGTTCCATCTTCGCCCCCACCGGAGCGAGCTTGATCTCGGTCCCGGGCGCAGGCAGTCCAATGACACCCGCCCGCTCGATCGTGAAGTGCACCGTTGTCGCCATCGGCGCCGTCTCTGTCGATCCCCACGCTGAAAGCATCCGCACCCGCTCACCGCGTGCTGCGATCGACAGGTCTTCGAGTGCTTCCCAGAGGGTCTGTGGCAGAGCGGCAGCAGCGTAGAACAGCACGTCGAGATCCCTGAAGAACCGATCACGGAGTTCGGGATCGGCCTGGAGGTACGGGATCAGCAGCGCGTAACCGGCGGGAACGTTGAAGTACATCGTGGCTGCAACATCACGCAGGTTCTCGATCGAGGTCTCGAACAGCCCCGGGGCGGGCTTGCCACCGTCGATGTACAACGTCCCACCGTTGAACAGGATCATGTTGAAGTTGTGGTTGGCACCGAACGTGTGGCTCCACGGGAGCCAGTCGACGATGACCGGCGGCCGATCTTCGAGGAACGGCCACGCCTGTCTGATCGCTTGCTGGTTCGAGCACAGCATGCGTTGGGTGTTCTCGACACCCTTGGGCATTCCGGTCGACCCCGAGGTGAAGAGCACTTTGGCGACCGTGTCGGGACCGACGGCCAAGGCTGCTTCCTCCAACGCGCTGCCTGGAGATGTGGGGAGGAGTTCACTCAACACCTCGTCACCGTCTCGTGGATTGGATCCGACCACGACCCGATCGGGGTCGAGGACGGTGAGCGCCCTATCGAAGACGGCGCCATCTGAGGCGTAGACGAGGCCTGGTGTGAGCAGATCGTGGATGTAGCGGACCTTCTCAAGATCCTGTGAGATCAGCGAGTACGCCGTCGATATCGGCGATGCCGGTACACCCACCGCCATGGCCGCGAGTTGGAGGAGAGCGTTGTCGATCGAGTTGCCCGACAGCAACATGACCGGATGCTCGGCGTCGAGGCCCCTCTCGAGCAGTGCCTGTCCGAGGGATCGAACAGCTCGAAGGGCCTCAGCGTAGGTCAGCTCCCGCCAGGACCCGTCGGGGGCCCGCTCGGCGAGGAAGGTCCGCTCGGGAGTCATCGAGGCCCACTGCTCGAGCATCGCCCCGACGCTCTCGGGTGGTGGGTCGAGTGGTATGGGTGACGACAGGATGACCCCGCCATCCCCCGACGGTCTCATGTCGACCCTCGCTGGTGCGAATGAAAGATCGATGAACGACTGCTTCTCCATCACATACCCTCTCTGTTCATCATCGGGATCTAGAACTCGGCACCGCTGGATCCCGACAGATGTCTTCTGCCGGCACTCTACCGACGCGGCGTCAACGCGTACATCGCGCAGACATCGGGGTCTCGCATCGAGGATCGAACGTCGATGAGCGGGGTGCCATCTAGCCCCATCCAAATGGGCGACCCCCCATATCGGATAGGCGAGTGTGCACTAGAGAGGATCTGAGCGATGATTCCTCCATGGCCCACGTACTGCTCGACGACGTGATCGAAGCCTCCTTCGCTCTGCGAAGTGCCTCGACACGGACCCCAACCGTCGAGCGGCGTGGAGAGCTACCGCCGATCCTCGTATGCCGTGGGCCGCATGCTGGTAGATGTACCCTCCTCGAACGGAACGGCATCGGCGGCTTCGTCGGAGGAGATCACGGCCTCATCGTCGAAATCGACCTTCACATCCCCGAACATCGGACAGCCTTGCGATCCCTTCACGCTTCCCTCCCCGTTGGGGCCGCACTCGTCGTCCTCCCCAGGGTCACCCCTTCCCGCATCACCGCGTGCTAGGAACCTGTGGGCACAGCCGACAGGAGCACCTCCGTCGTTGCGGCTAGCCGACGAACTGGTCGAGAAACGTCCGCGATGGAATGAAGTAGTTTGTGCCCGTCACAGCCTCGACGAAGTCGAGCAGCCGGTCGTAGTCACCGTTGTCGTCGGCGATGATCATTTGACGCAACGCCGTAGTCAGCACCTCGGGCGAGCGGGCGAAGCCGACGAACATGGTTCCATGTTCCATGGCGTTTCCGAACGGACGGTTCTGACGGAACATCATGACCTCTTCCCCGTTCTCCTCCACCTTGCTCTTGGCGTTGTGTGCCCAGGCAGGCTTGACATCGTCATCGAGCTCGACGTTGTCCATCTTCGTTCGACCGACGGTCTTCTCCTGGTCCTCCGTCGTCTGGGCATCCCACAGCTCTTCACGGTCCACGTAGCGTTGAACGGTGAGATAGCTTCCCCCCGAGACCAGGGGTTGCTCGTGTCCGACCAGCACCGCTGCGGCCCGCTCATCGTCGATGGGGTTCTCGGTACCGTCGACGAAGTCGATCATGTCACGGTTGTCGAGGTACTTGAAACCCTGGATGTCCTCGATGAGCTCTGCAACCCCTGACAACGCCTGCTTGAGGTACTTGGCGGCTTGATAGTTGAGATCCATGCGCTCCGATTTGATCATGCAGAACAGGTCGCCTGCTGTGCTGGGGAACGTCCTGTCCCCGTCGCTCATAGCCTGAAACGGTGCCAGCTCGCCCGGCATCTCGTGGTCGGTGAGGAGGCGGCTCCATCCGTTGTGCGAAACACCCAGGGTCATGGTGAGGTTCGACGTGGGATCCTTCTGGCGGATCGACTTCTCGATGCCCACGATGCTCCCGGCAACATCGGCGAAAGCGTTCGCCGGTGGTGTGTCGACGAGGGTGAAGGTCAGGTACTCGGCAAAGGTGGTCGGATCCGATAGAACGCCGGGCTGGGCGTGTGCGGCGTGGTGGGTCACGGACATCTCCTGTCTGGCTGCATCTCGATGCTCTCAGCCTACCGACGCTGTGCGTCACCCCGATGATGGAGCCAAGGGTGGTTCGTCGGGTCGAGACCACCCGACGAACGACCCCCGGACGCGCCGAAACCCCAGCGATAGCTACGGTTCCAGCGTTTCTCTCTCCCGTGGAGCTGAGGGGATTCGAACCCCTGACCCCTTGATCGCCAGACCTGCCCCATCGTTGGATAGCCGTTGCGGTGCAAGCGTTTCAGAAACCAATCTTCCAAGGCCCTTGGGAGAACACGCGCTCACAAGAGTTGAGGCGCATAGACACTTCTAAGGCACAGAATCAGACCCCGATCAAGAACGTATGGGCTGCCAGCAGGCGATTTCGATCGTCGGAGTTGCCAGCTCGGATAGTGGAACATGGCACGCCGCATGACACTGTGAGCCAAGCATATTGCTGAATATGGGCGGTCCGAGGATGCACAGACTGACCCAGTGATGACAGCGGCACACAGCGGGGATGGCGAAACAACCCACGAAATGGATCCACTTGCCCTGCAATGCAGATAGTGTCCTCGACATAGCGCAGATGACACACCGCGAACTGCTGCGCTCGCCTCGGTTCAACACCGCCACTTCCGTCGTAGTGCCCAACCGCGTCTCGCCTTGCTGCTAGGTCGTCCAACAGAGACACCTGCATCGCAGTCTGTACCGCACCACCGTCAGAAACTGAACGGTGTTCACCAAGAAAGCCACGGTCCTATGACCCGAACTCCCATTTCCCAAGCCCTCGTCATCATCACGCAGGGCGTTTTCGCTCCCCCCGGAGGCGATTCACTCACCAAGCCTCCAGTGCAGCGTTCCGATCTGAACCGACTCGCTGAAGATAGACCAAGGAATCACCCAGGATTCTCGGTCTGACCAACCAACGGTTGCACGTCTCAACGAGCGAAGTCCTTGCGCTGCAAGGGCTTCCGTAGCCCGCCCGGAGGGACGCGAACCCGCAACATTCTGATCCGTCATCATGCGCCCCATCAGCGCTGTCGGCGCGCATGTGGCGCAATCTCGGGTCCCGACCAAGAACGCCACCGGAAACGGCGCACAAGAGGGCCTTGCGACCCCCCCCGGACGCGCCGAAACCCCAGCCGTAGCCAGGGTTCCAGCGTTTCTCTCTCCCGTGGAGCTGAGGGGATTCGAACCCCTGACCCCTTGACTGCCAGTCAAGTGCTCTGCCAGGCTGAGCTACAGCCCCGGGTGAAGCCGGGAGTTTACTCCGACTCGGATGTTGGTGACATGAAGGCGAACTCGATCCGTGGTGCGTCTGCCCACAGGCGCTCGAGTTCGTAGTACG
>JAJRYI010000413.1 GCA_024275815.1 Actinomycetes bacterium
AGTGGAGGACTGTCCGATATTCGGTGCAACTGCTGTTGGCATCGTTGTCGGTCGGTGGGGAGGATGCGGCCTTCGAACGTGATGGCGGAGGTGTTGAGTGCTGCCTTTCCATCGGTTCATCCAGCGTTTCGGTCCACGCCCTGTGGGGTCCAGACTACGCACCACGAGGTAGAGACACTTCAGGGCGGCCTGCTCGGTGGGGAGATGCCCTCTGGCTCGGGTCGCTCGGCGCATCCTTGCGTTGAGCGACTCGACGGCGTTGGTGGAGTAGATGACCTTGCGGATCTCGGCTGGGTAGTCCAGGAACGGGACGAACTCGACCCAGGCGTTCTCCCACAGCCGGATGATCGCGGGGTACTTGTCGCCCCACTCCTCAGCGAACTCGACGAACCGTTCCTTGGCATCGTGTTCCGATACCGCCGTGTAGACGGGCCGTAGGTCTCGTGCCATCTTGTCCCAGTCTGCCTTGGAAGCGAACCGGAACGTGTTGCCGATACAGATGCAACACACACGTCTGGACCGACGCCTGTGGCTACGTGTTCCCGATCGCCTCGGGGAGCCCTTTCAAACCGTCGCACACGACGACACAGACGTCTTCGACCCCGCGGTTCCTGGGTCTCGGCGAGGACCTGGAGCCAGAACTTGGCGCCCTCACCACCGTTCCCGACCCAGAGTCCCAAGATGTCTCGTTCGCCGTCCACAGTGACCCCGATGGCGGTGTACACGGGACGGTTCGTGACCTGCCCGTCACGGATCTTGACCACCATCGCGTCGATGAATACCACCGGATACACGCGATCCAACGGACGATTCTGCCAGTCGCTCATCTCGGCAAGGATCTTGTCGGTGATCCTCGAGATCGTGTCCTTGGACACGTCAGCACCGTACACCTCCGCCATATGGGCCGACACCTCACCCGTCGTCAACCCCTTCGCGGTGAGCGAGATCACCATCTCATCGACACCCGAGAGGCGTCGTTGCCGTTTCTTGACGATCTGGGGCTCGAAGGTGCCGTCCCGGTCACGGGGCACCTCGATGTGAACCGGTCCCACATCGGTGAGCACCGTCTTTGCCCTCGTCCCGTTCCGCGAGTTCGAACCCCGTTCCCGTCCGGCCGGGTCGTGTTCGTCGTAGCCGAGATGCTCAGACATCTCAGCCTCCAAACCAGCCTCGAGCACGTTCTTCGTCAGACCCGTCAACAACCCGCCAGGGCCAACAAGATCCACGCCCTCGTCACGGGCACGCTCCACGAGCTCTGCAGCGAGCTCCTTGTCCTCCGGCGACCTCACCTCAGGCTTCGCAGTTTCCATCACTGCCTGTCCTTTCCGCTAACCCACAGCCGGGTCAGCATCTCAGACCAACAGGCAGATACACCGTACTTCTGACACTCCCACCAGACGTTCAAGAGACCGTCGCGGTGAGGTGTTTCCCTCTTCGAGTGCATCGTTGGCGTGGGTGCAGATCGCGCACGGTTGTCGGGATGTTGCAGTACGGTCCACGGTCGAATCGGGTTGGCGATGTAGGGTCATCAGCTCACGACCGATGACGATCGAGGTGAACGGACCA
>JAJRYI010000414.1 GCA_024275815.1 Actinomycetes bacterium
CACCGAGGTCTCGGTGACGACGAATCCGAGATCGGTGAGCATCTCTACAACAACTCCGCCGCTGGCGTCGGTGTTGTCTCCTCCAGACACAGAGTCCGACACCGTGACGACCGCTGCTGTATGTTCAGTCACGTCGCCACTGTCCACTGCGTCCGCCGGACTTGGAGATGAGTTCGACGCAAACGACCCTGGCTCCACGGTCGATGCCCTTGATCATGTCGTACATCGTGAGCGCTCCGATCGATGCTGCGGTCATCGCTTCCATCTCGACACCGGTCTTGCCATCGACCGCCACCGAAACCTCGATGCGTGCACCCGTCTCGATCTGTGAAACGTCGACGTCCACCGACGTGATCGCGATGGGGTGGCACAACGGGATCAGGTCGGGGGTGCGCTTTGCAGCCTGGATCGCTGCGATCCTCACCGTTGCGAGGGCATCTCCTTTGGGAAGGTCCCCTCCAAAGAGACGGTTCCTGGTTTCCTTCGCCATCTCAACGACGGCCACAGCAACGGCGATCCTCGATGTCACTTCCTTCGAGCCAACGTCGACCATGCGAACGTTCCCCTCATCATCGAGGTGGTTCATGTCATCCATCGATACCCCTGTTCTCCGTCCATGTGAACATCTCGAGCGTCACCGGGTCCCCTGCCGACAGCGAGCCGACACCAACGGGAACCACAGCGAACGCCTCGGCCGCGGCAAGTGCCGAGAGGATGTTCGATCCCTGTCCACCGGATCGCACCGCAACGAACGATCCGTTGGAGTCCTCGGCCAACAGCACACGGAGGAACACCTCCTTCTCATCGTTCGTCTGAACGTCCTCCCCCATGACCCCTGCTATCCGTGGACGGAACAGCTTGGCTGCTCCCATCATCGACAGGATGGCCGGTCGGACGAACTGCTCGAAACTGACGAACGTCGACACCGGGTTCCCCGGCAGACCGAAGAGGGGGGTTCCCGAAACGTTGCCGAACGCGAAGGGCTTGCCCGGCTGCATCGCTACACGCCAGAAATCCACCGACCCCGTGTCTGCAAGGATCGCCTTGACGAAGTCGAAGTCCCCCATCGATACGCCACCGGTCGACACGATGATGTCACCGACCTCAGAAGCATGCACGTACGCAGCGCGCAACTCCTGCGTGTCGTCTCCGATGATGCCGAGATCGACGAACGGCACACCGAGATCCGTCAGCATGCCACGGAGGAGCACCCGATTCGTGTCGCGGATCATCCCCGGGGCGAGATCGGCGGTGTCGGGTTCGACGACCTCGTCACCCGTCGACATGAGCGCCACCGTCGGGACCTTCGATACCACCGGGGTGATCCCTGCACCCCCAAGAGCTGCGACGTGGCGTGCCGTGAGACGTACACCGGCATCCACCACGATATCGCCGGGAGCCACGTCTCCCCCGGCCGGACGTACGTGTGTGCCCTCCCCAACCGATGCTCTGATCGTCACCGTCGATCGGTCGATGGACTCGGTCTCCTCGACCGGGACGACCGCATCAGCACCGCCGGGCATCGGGGCACCGGTCATGATCCGGGTGACCGTGCCCGGGGTGACGTCCATCGTCGGTACCGATCCAGCAGCGACGTCCTCGTTGACCGGCAGTGTCACAGGGACGCTGGTCAGATCGGCGGAACGAACGGCGTAGCCATCCATCGCCGAGTTGGGGAAGGGCGGCACGGGGCCTGCGGCAACGGCAGGTTCAGCGATGACACGGTAGAGCGCCTCAGCAACGGGGACCTCGTCGGTGCCGAGCCTCGGCACCGCGGCGAGGATCTCTGCCTGTGCTTGCGTAAGAGGCTTCACGAGACCACCTTTCTCTCCGAGCCACTGAGGAGGCTCACGATGTTGGAACGATGGCTCACGATGACGAACACCGAGATCAGCCCGGCCCACACCAGGTCGGATCCGCGTCGGCCGAAGAGCGCCAGCAGCGGCACCATGAGCACGAGGACGGTGAGTGATCCGATCGAGGCGGTCTTGGTCACGAGGAGCATCGCCACCCACACAACGGTCAATGCCACCCCGACCACCGGTGCGAGGTAGATGATCCCCCCGATCGCAGCCGCCACGCTCTTGCCCCCCTTGAAGCGATGCCATACCGGGAAGGCGTGTCCCACGACTGCAGCCAACAGCGTCACGTACCCGAACGATGGGTCGACCAGCAGCGCACCGAGGGCGGCGGCGAGCGCACCCTTCGCCCCATCACCGAGGAGCACGATGGCTGCGAACTTCTTCCCGAGAACCCGCATCACGTTCGACGTGCCGGGGTTTCCCGAACCTACCGAGTAGATGTCGACGCCTTGAGATCGGGCGACGATCACCCCGAAGTCGACACTTCCGAGAAGGTATGCAGCAGCAACGGCAAGGAACTGGATCACGACCCGCAGTGTAGGATCACCCGAATCTCCTCTTCCGCCGGACACTCCTGCGTGCTTGACTTGGAGATAAGGTCGCCCTCCTCGGGATACGTCCTCGCAAGCCACCCTTTTCCCCCTGTTTGCGGGGGCCCCCGAGGAGGGCCTACCTCCGCGCTCGACTCCCTTCATCCGAAGCAGGTGATGCGATACCTTGTGTGCATGCTCTGGCTCGCACACCCTCCCTACCTGCGATGGTTCGCCGCAGGGGCCATCCTTCTGGCTGCTCTTGCATGGGACCTGTCGAAGCGACAGACGGAGCCGTACCCGTTCGCGTCTCAGACGATCACGAGAGGTGAGGCGCTGAGTGACGACAACGTCGAGTGGCGCGACGTACGCGTCGGTGTCTTCCCCTCCATCGACCTCACCGATGCATCGGCCAGGGTCGACATCATCGGTGGGACGCCGATCTCTACATCGGTCATCTCGAGGGTGGCCCCGCTTCCTGAGGGGTGGTGGTCGATCCAGATCGATCTGCCTGTGGGGACACCGGAGGGTTCCGCTGTGCGTGTACTGGCCCCCGACGGGCAGGCGATCATCGGTCTCGTCGTTCGCCCGCCGACACGAGACACGTTCGGCAGCGTCGAGGCGGGAACCGTCGGGTTCCCGCCCACGAACGCGGACACGGTGGCAAGGATGCTGGCGAGCGGCGATCTGGTAGTGCTCGTCGAGCAGTGATCAGAGGAGGATCACAGCGATCGAGCCTGCAACGACGCAGTAGATGCCGAACGGAACCAGACCGATCCGGGTGAGCACACGCAGGAGCAGAGCGATCGCTGCGTACCCAGAGACGCCCGCAACGACAACCGCCACCCACACCGTCGACGGGATACTGACACCCGATGTCAAGGCATCGATCATCTCGAGAAGGCCCGCACCGGCGATGACCGGGATCCCGAGCAGGAACGCGAACCGGGCGGACTCCGTGCGCGACAGCCCTCGCAGCAGGCCCGAAGTGATCGTCATGCCAGAGCGCGAGATGCCGGGAACCAGTGCAGTTGCCTGTGCAAGGCCCACGAGGATGGCGTCGAGGGGACCCATCTCCTTGAACGTTCGATCGCCGATGCGCAGCAGCGTCGTTCCCAACAGAATGACACCGGTGAGGATCAGCATGAACGCCACGGTCTTCGGATCCGAGATGAGTTCCTCGATCTTGTCCTTGAACCCGAACCCCAAGATGACCGCAGGCACCGAACCGATCACGATCAAGGTGATCTTCTTGCGAGCCATCCGGTCGAACTTCGCCATCTCTGCGATATCGGAGCGGTAGTAGACGAGGACCGCAGCGAGAGTACCGAGATGCAGCATCGCGGCCGTCGCGAGATCCGGCCCCTCGCGGTTCAAGAGTGCGGGTACCAGGACGAGGTGGCCCGAAGACGAGATCGGGAGGAACTCGGTGAGGCCTTGTATCAAGCCCCAGAGGATGGCGTCGAGCATGTACCAAGACTAGGCGGAGGCCACCTTCCAACCGTAGACCGCTCTACAACGAGGCCTGCTCCCCTGCCGGTACCGCGACCCTGGCGATCCTGCGGGTGAAGTAGTAGACACGCTTGAGGTTGGCGAGAACGTCCGTCTCGAACCGGTAGGTTGCAATACGGTTCGGGGCATCTGCGACGAGACGCTCCGCCTCGTGGACGGCGGCTGCACGTTCGAGTTCACGGATATCGGACTTCATCCCACTGACCTGGCGGGCAGCTCGCTGGTCCTTCTGGGTGACGGCGATGAGCGCGAGTTCGAA
>JAJRYI010000415.1 GCA_024275815.1 Actinomycetes bacterium
CGCCACACGACGTCGCCGATTCAGAAGCTGCTGCGATGATCGTCCGGGACATAGGGGACAACCTTAGGCAGCACCGGGTTCCTCACCTTCCGAGTCGAGTTCGTCCATCCTGATCTTCACGTCGTGGGCAACGATCTCGACCCGACTCGTTCTTCCCTCCCCGACCGACCAGAACCTCCGCTGTACCGAGCCGGCCACCCACACACCAGCACCACGACACGGCACGTCCGGCACGACACCGTCGGGGGGATCCCACAAGACCACGGGCACCACGTCGATCCGTCTGCGTGGCTCCTGGCTTCTCACTGTGACGAGGAGCCTCAAGAGGCGTGTCCCTGATGCGAACGTGAGAACTTCCGGTTCGGCGGCGATCCTTCCGGAGAGAACGATGAGATTGAGGTCCATGACACTTCCTTTCCGTGGAAGTGCGGGACGTGACCAACGTACTTCGAGCGTGTGACAGAACCGGGTCCCCCGGATCGTCTCGCGGCTGGGAGTACGACGCTACCGACTGTCAATCACCCGATGGGATCGCCGCGATCTCCGACTCGAGCTGCTCGTACCCCGGGAAGGAAGGATCACTCAGGATGATGGCGTCTGAGAGTTGCCGTGCAGTAGCACGGTCACCACGAGCTGCCGCAACGCGTGCTGCCACGTAGTAGAGCCTGAGATGGCCCTCGTTCGGATTCTGCTCGAGCCTGCCGGGATCGACGATCTTCCATGCTTCGTCGGCTCGGCCTTCGTCGATGAGGAACGAGGCGTAGACGATCTTGCCCTCGTTCATGACGAGGCCGTGACCCCGGCGCTTCTGGAGTTCCTCCCATGCAGCCTCGACGTCCTTGGAACGGCCCTGAGCACGCAACACGTCCATCTCGATCGGAAGATGGGTCGTCTCTCCAGCGATACGGCGGTACGCACGCAACTCGGTGAGCGCCGTCTTCCAATCGCCGAGACGGTACGCAGCGATGCCGATGGTCTCACGGATCGTAGCGTCGGAGGGCGACAGTGCCTTCGCCCGATTCCCGTGACGGATCGCAGCCTGGAACTTTCCGTCCGCAAGCGCCTCGGACGCTGCGCCGAGAGCCTCGAGGGTCGCGGCCACACGATCGCGTGGAGTGACGCGCTCGACACCTTCGATCACCCAGTTCGGGAGGTTGACGGCTGCACCCTGGAGGTCACGGCGGCGTTTCTGCTTCTCTGCGTACTCTGCGTACTCTGCCTGAGCAACGTCGCGTGTCGTTGCCGAGTACTGCTTCTTGGGCTTTCTCGGTCCGCCCGATCCCCCGGACGAGTCCTTCCCCGACGAGGCGGGACGCGATGACCCTTTCGAGCCCGATCTCCTCCCCGACGACCCACCGCGACCCCCGGAGGAACCGTACTTGGAGGATCCCGATGGCTTGCGCGATGACGAACCTCCGCGCGAGGAAGGTTTCCTGTTGTCCTTTGCCATGGTCGTCCTCTCGATCGCCCGGTGTTGACGGCACAGGGGGTCTGTACGCGACAAGGGCCGCCCCACCATTGGTGGGACGGCCCTCATCTTAGGAATGTTTGGCAACGACCTACTCTCCCGGGGCCCTTCGGCCCAAGTACCATCGGCGCTGGCAGTCTTAACTTCCGTGTTCGGAATGGGAACG